>CAYVPT010000201.1:0-5150 GCA_964453865.1 uncultured Dehalococcoidaceae bacterium | reverse complement strand
CAGTGTCATCCTCTTTTACTGACACTAGCTTAAAAAGGCACGGGAGGATATATTGTCATCGCGTTCCTATTTCTGATACCGATAATAATTATGGGCTACTCAGCAATAAAATGGAAAAAAGAGAATGATTAGAGGTCCGAAGTAAAGGCATGAAACCACGAACAATTATTGTCTCTGTAATTACGGTTGCCATTATCGGCCTCGCTTACTGGCCAACCCTGCGCTGGTTGGTTACCTCCTGGCTTTCCAATGATTACTACAGCCACGGTTTTCTCGTGCCGGTAGTTTCCGGTTTCTTTGTTTGGACAAAACGGGAACACCTAAAAAATAGAGAGCCGTCTATCATCGGAGTTCTCCCCCTAGTTTTAGGAGTATTACTCTATGTTCTTACCTTCATCCTGGAAATGAGGGTACTCGGAGTTCTTTCACTTTTGAGTGTAATCATTGCTCTTGTGTTCTTCATATTCGGTGTTCGTACCGCCAGGGCAATGCTCTTCCCGCTGGTTTTTCTGGTGTTTATGATTCCGGCACCCTTTGTACCGGATGTCGCATATCGCCTGCAGGAAATATCGGTGCTATCTTCTTCATGGCTATTAAAAACGTTTGGACTTCCCATAACTTCTTCAGGTCCTGAAATTTATCTGCAGAATACAACTTTCACCATTGGTTTGCCTTGTAGTGGCATTAATACGTTTATAGCCTTACTGGCACTAACCGCTATTTACGGGTACATCCTTACAGGATCCATCCTCAGGCGTGTTATCCTTTTTATTGTAGCCTTTCCCATAGCTGTTGCGGCTAACATTTTAAGAGTTACCACCATAGTAACGGTTGCATATTATTTTAGTATTCAAACGGCTACAGGCTGGTATCATGACATCTCCAGTCCCCTATTTTTTATTATAGCCTTCCTTGTTTTGGTACTGATAGGCCGGAGTATGAAATGCAGACTAAACTACGAACTGTTGAGGGGTAAGTAGTGGATCTTATCATTATTCTTGTACTCACACTGATCGCCTTTCCGGTAGTTACTCTAAGTGAAGGGTTGCCCAGAATTATTTTGGGAGTCCTCTTCTTGCTCATCTTTCCGGGCTATACCCTGATGGCTACACTTTTTCCGGGTAAAAAAAGTATGAGGGGTATCGAGCGTGCAGCACTTACTTTGGTATTAAGCTTTGCAGTTGTGTCTTTAGCAGGGCTTGCCATCAACTACACTCCATGGGGGATAAAATTAACGCCTATCTTTATTGCTGTGGCTATTATTATTCTAATAACTTCAGGGATTGCTTTACTCAGGAGAATGAGAATCCCTGAGACCGAGAGATTTACGATTCACATCAAATTCCAAATGCCAAGGTGGCGAGTTGAAAGCAGGTTTGATAGAGTACTTTCTATTATATTGATAATGGCTATCGTTGGGGCTATAGCCACGATGGCATATGTCATTGCCAAGCCCAAGACGGAGGAAGCCTTTACTAATTTCTATATCCTCGGACCGGAAGGGAAAATGGAGAACTACCCTCAGGAACTTACCCTTGGGGAGCAGGTGGAGGTAACGCTGGGGATAGAGAACCAGGAGAATCAGGATATCAGCTATAGTGTTATCGTGTTGCTCGACGGCGAAAAAATACAGGTAATAGGTCCTCTTAAGCTTATAAATGGTGAAGATTGGCAGAGTGGAGTCACCCTAAACCCTACAACAGCAGGTAACAAACAGGAGGTTGAGTTCCAAGTCTACAAAGGTGATGAAACAGCACCCTACCTGGCACTCCATTTATGGCTGGATGTAAAAGAATAAGGAAGATACATGCCAAAGTGTCCGAATTGCGGTAAAAAAACTTTGAGAACTGAGGATTTGGTCTGTCAGTGGTGCGGCTACCCGCTTTTGTCTAAAAAGTATAAAAAGATCGCCAAGACTTTCAGCCAATTACAGGAGGATAGAATACATTCTGCTAGCTCGGTCGGGACAATGGCAAAACCTGGGCCTGAATCTACCCCAAGAATAGGTCGTGGAATAAAAATTGAAACTATTAAACTGGTACTTGTATGCCTGTTTTATCTGATGGCCTTTGGAGCTGCCGAATTCGTCACTTATTACATAACCCAATATGGCGGTATAATCCTCCACTTTACCATACTCCTTGTTCTCATTATTAACAGCGCCGTCGTTCAGAATGAAGCCCAGCGGGGACTTTGGTTGGCTTTAGGCCTGGTTCCTCTAATAAGAATCGTCAGTCTGGTTATACCGGTAGCGGAGATATCGGAAATATACTGGTACATCATCATCTCCATTCCTGTCTTAATCGGTGCCATCTTTGTTATGCGGACTCATAATTATGGCCTTGATGATGTCGGATTGAACGGAAGAAAGGCATTAGTCCAAATTTTGACAGCCATTGCGGGAATAGTCCTAAGCGTTATTGATTATATATTTCTTAGGCCGGAAACTCTGGTTAGCGAGTTTACTGTCCAGATGATGATACTCCCCACGCTCATACTATTGATAGCCACTGGTTTTATCGAGGAACTGGTTTTTCGCGGGGTGATACAGCGGGAGGCACGCGTACTGGGGTCCTGGGGATGGATTTATGTAGCATCAATCTATGCAATGCTCCAGATTGGACATGGTTCGGTCACACATGGTGTGTTCACTTTTTTCGTTGCTGTTTTCTTTGGATGGGTCGTAAAGAAAACAGGGTCGATTATAGGGGTAAGCTTTTCTCATGGTCTGCTCAATGTAGGATTATACCTCATAATCCCTAATATGGGATTAAACTTGACAATACCGCATTTTATCTAGCCAGCCAGGATCTTAGCGCCCAATATGACCGCAGTATAAGCAAACAGGAGAAGTAATGGCATCGTGAAAATAATACAGAATCGGTTGAGTAGAACAAAGAATCGCTTTCCATGAACATCGGTAACTTCACTTATAGCTAAGAATAGGATTGTAGCTACAACAGTGACCAAAATAACGAGATCTGATGCTATTTGGGATGAAACAATAACAACAGACATTATAATCTCCAAACGTATATTAAAACACAATATGATACTTAATTCAATTAATATATGCAAACGCTGTCAGAATTGTTTGGCTTTCTTTAGATGATATGATGAATACAAATGAATATCCCTTGTAGAATTGATCGCTTTTATTTGTTATTAGCTATATTAGTTACATAAAAATTTCATAAAGTAAAGATGTGGATTAATGGAAATAAAGAAAGCAATTTATTATGCAGTTTGATCTGAAAATAAAGCAAATAGTCCAGCAATTTCAAGCTCCCCTATACAAGAATGCTTTTTATCTTATTATCAACTCTACACTCACAGGCGTGGTAGGTCTTATCTTCTGGATTTTAGCTGCTAGGTTCTATCTTGCTGAGGATGTGGGACTTGCTTCAGCCACTATTTCAGCGATCATGCTTCTGGGGCTGCTCTCTAGTTTAGGGCTGGACTATGGACTTATCAGGTTCCTGCCTGATTCAGGTAAGGATGCCAATATTATGGTCAACTCCTGCCTCACTATCAATGGCCTAGTATCGATAATCGTGGCCGTCATCTTCATCGCCGGGCTTGGTTTCTGGTCACCTGCCCTCCTCTTCCTGCGACAGGATCCGATTTTTCTGAGTGCTTTTGTTATCTTCACCATCAGTTATGCCCTTTTCACCATCCTTTCCCGGGTCTTTATTGCCAATAGAAGAGCCGGCTTTGCCCTAGCGCAGGGCACCATATTTAACCTGCTCAGGCTGCCGCTGGTAATTTCCCTCGCTACCTTCTTCGCCACCTTTGGTATATTCGCCTCCTGGGGAATCGGCGCCACGGTGGCCGTTGGAATCGGGGCGCTCTGGTTCCTCGCCCGTGTCCAAGCCGGCTACCGTCCCTTGCCATCGATAAGAATAAAAGTGGTAAACCAGATGGTTCGCTTCTCCTTCGCCAATTACATCTCGGCTCTCCTCTGGTCCGCTCCTAGCTTCATTCTGCCCATGGTGGTGTTAAATCTGGTAAGTGCCGAAGCCAACGCTTACTTCTACATTGCTTGGGCAATTGCTAACGTCCTGTCTACTATCCCCGTTGCCACCTCCCTGTCCCTCTTTGCTGAGGGCTCGTATCAGGAAGAAAGATTAGCCCGGGATACCATCAGAAGCCTGAAATTTACCTTCTCCCTGGTTATTCCGGCACTGGTGTTAATTATCCTGCTCGGGGACAAAATTATGCTCATTTTCGGCCGGGCTTATTCGGAAAATGCAACAACGCTTCTCCAGATTTTAGCCCTCTCCCTCCTGCCATTGAGCCTCAATGCTATATACTTCGGGATTAAGAGGGTGCAGATGAAAATGAAAGGCGTGATAGTTTTATCTGCCTTTATTGCGGTTGCAACTCTCGTGCTGAGTTGGGTACTGCTCCCCCGAATCGGCATTCTTGGGGTTGGTTGGGCCTGGCTCGCCAGCCAAGGGGTGATAGCTCTGGGAATTATCATCAGCTTCATCCTTCGCCGACCAGTCGTACGTAAGATGAGCTCCTGATAAGACTGTTTCCCCGTACTTCTTAGGATATTCCGGTCTCCATCAATCCCGATAGCCATAGCCTCCATCCCTTACTTTACTAAGCATCAACCGCCCTTCCGTAATTACCCGCGTATTTAACATATACCAAAAGTAAAAGGACGGGATGCCGACCAAAGTAAGGGGGCGATACGGTACTATTAACCCATACCAAAGCTAAAGGTTAGATAGTATCCTTGCTATATGAAAGTCAATCGGGCACAGTGGCCGTGCCCATATACCTTTATCAATATCCTCAATGGCTTTTAGCGAGGAGGCACAGACGTGCGAAGAACAACTGCGCTTCTGCTCGTTTTGTTAGTCGTATCATCACTGCTACTGGTTCGAAACGTTTTCGGTAATACTATATCTACCGTCGCCAGTCCAGTCTATGTAACCACGCCTGTGGTTGCCTACGATCCATCTGGCGCGGCTTATGGTAGTTCCACACCCGAAAGCAGCCCTGTACCAATATTCAGTAGACCATCAACACCAACCCCGACATCCAAATTAACGTCAGGGGCAGTTTATAACAACGTTACCAGCACGGCCTACGATAGCACTGCACCTGAACCTGCGACGGAACCAGCTAGCGAGTCTTTA
>CAYVPT010000200.1:0-5160 GCA_964453865.1 uncultured Dehalococcoidaceae bacterium | reverse complement strand
AAGTGTAAATTTCATGAATCCGCTGTCCTTGACAACATGTCTAAGAGTATTCATCATGCATCTTCCAGGCTTATCTTAGCAGCTCTCGCTGAGCATCAGGCAGATCGGTCGCTGGAGCTATACGTAGTTGACCATTGCCTTGACTGCCTTGTACCCCTGTTTCATTAGACCAACGTTTGGGTGGTTCACCATCACCGATCTCGGTTGACTCAAGCCCCCACATATTCCGCTGCTTGTACCACCGGAGCAAATGATAAGTCCAATGTGTTCCAAATTGAGAGGCATAGGTAACCTGCAAAGCCAAATAATTGACACTTGTGCCGAATCTCGGCTTGTATTCAGCAAGCCCCAATTCGTACTGTTTAGTTTGTTGTGGGAATATCACAATTCCGCTACTACTGCGTTGAGGAACGGAGCCACGAAGAACAAAAGCGGTGACACTCTCGCCAGTGGCCCATTCTGTCAATACGTGCGATGCTGGCGTCCAGCCAAAATTTCGTAAGGTTTAATGCCACTGATCCTGATCTTCTGTAAGATTTTCAAAGCAAAGGTATGGACGCATCCGAAATGTAAATTCTTTGCCGGCCTTGTCTGAATTATCGCGGAGCAATTTTAACTGGCCTCCCGCCTTGCGTGCTATTATCACTGTGGCTATTACGTAGGCTATCAGAATAACTAGTCCCAGAGACCCCATAACCACTTGAGCTAGTGCAACACTTTCTTCGTTCATACCCGTCCCTCCATACCTCCGGCAAATGTCGTTATCGAAATCCGGTCACTAGCATATTCATATTTTATTCTCCACTTCTCCCCGCGTCAATCCCTGATATTAGCGACAAATTTTAGTAACACTCCAACTGTGGAGATTCGAACTAAACTTGGCGAACTAAAATGGCACTCGAAGAGTTCTGTACAACAAACAACTTGGGCTCGCATTCAGCGGTTAACGTTGCACAATAGTCAGGAATGTTGGGTCACAATTCGTCAGAATGTGCGAGCGTCCTGGTTTTTGACAAAAAAGTTACCACTATTACCGAATCTCCTCGATCGCTTGACAGCAGTCATGTAATATGCTAATACTCTGCTAAAGAAAATATGTATCGCGTGTGCATTGATTGAAGCGGGTGTTGACCGTTTTTATCTATTCTATTAGGAGCGATACAACCACATAAGTAGGCACTGATAACTATGAAAGTAGCTATAACAGCGGATTTGCATCTCGCAGTAAAGAGGGACTACCCGGAGCGATACAACGCCTTAGAGAATATTCTTGAGCAGATCGCAGCTCAAAGCATCGAAACCGTCCTAATAGCTGGTGATCTGTTTGACAAAGACTTTCATAACTATTCGGATTTCGAAAGCCTCTGTAGGGAATACTCTCAAATACAGATGCATATCATTCCCGGAAACCATGATGCCGGTATTAGCGAGAAAAGCATCGTAGGTCCTAACATCCGTATCTACACCGCTCCCACCCCGGTAACTCTTGGCTCCGCCACTTTTCTCTTTGTACCGTACAAAGAGAATACGAACATGAGCGAGCAAATCGCAACTGCAGCGGATAAAATCAAAGGGAAGAATTGGTTCCTGGTCAGCCACGGTGACTACTACGGGGGTGTAAAAGAACTAAACCCCCTCGAACCCGGGACTTACATGCCCCTATCGCGGGCAAATGTAGTCACCTTCAATCCTAAAGCCGTGTTCCTCGGACACATTCACAAGCCAACCGACTGGGATAACGTCCACTACACCGGCTCTCCATGTGGCCTGGATATAACCGAAACAGGGAAAAGAAGGTTTCTCATCTGCGATACCAAGAATGGAAAGGTAACAGAACAAGCAGTAGATACGGATGTCGTTTACTTCGATGAGAACTTTCTAATTGTACCCCTGGCAAAAGAGGTTCCTCTACTCAAGCGCGAGATTGCAAAGAGAATCAAAGCGTGGGACCTAGATCCATCTGAGGCTAAGAAGGTCGTCGTCAGAGTTAAGGCAACCGGTTATTCCAGCGACCGCAGTGCCATCTTAAAGGCTCTCCAGAACGGTTTTATGGGTTATAACTATTACAACGGCACAGGCCCCTTGATCAATGAGTTGTCAAGCAGTCCAGACATCCAGCTAAACGAAATTGCCGAGGAGACGATAGATTTAATTGATGAACTTGTGTGGGACTTCGGCGGTGATGAACCGGACCGAGATTTAATTACGAAAGAAGCGCTCAAGGTTATTTACGGTGCGTGATGGAGACGAAGGCCATTCGGATCGAAAGCATAAGGGTTAACAGAGCAGGCCCGCTTAAAAACGATTTTGAGCTCAAGCCTGGAGATATAAACCTAATCTACGGGCATAACGAAACGGGCAAATCGTATGTCGTGGAAGCCATCATCAATCTCCTCTTCCGAACCAAGAGAGGTAAAACCGATGACTGGAAATTGAGGGATTGGGGCTCTGCCGGCAGCATAAGCGTTAAAGGTCTTGATGGCAAGCCGGTGGCGTTTAAAGGGACGCGCAATAAGCTGGAAAATTACTGGGGAGAAGAAACCGGGCTTCCCCGGGATTTCTCCCGCCTGCTGGTCGTTAAAGAAGGGGAAACGCTTTTAGCCGAGGCAAAAGACGGGGTTGGCCGCGATATCCTGAAGAACTATCTCTCCGGCGTGGGTCTCCTCGACACGATAGAACCAAGAATCTCACCTACCTTGAAAAGGGCTAAGGTCAGCGACAAAAAGATTCTCGGCCCTCAAGCAGGAGAAATAAGACAACGAAAAGACTTAGAGAATAGTCTGACACAACTGAGCGAGCTTTTCGAAGCTGTCGAAGATGCCTATACCTCCGGTGTAGTCCATGACCTCCAACAGCAGCAGACTAACATACAAAATGAAATCAAAGGTCTGGAGGAAGCAAAAAAGTATCACGCGTACTGCTTGCAAACCGAAATGGACTCACTTACCCGAGAAAAAAGGAACCTGCCCGACCCAACGGCTCTTAACAAGATTTCTGGCGACATCGTTGCCTACGAAACACAGCAAAAGAATGTTGACAGTGTAAAAACTGAAATAAAAGGGCTAGCAAGCGCGGTCAAGGACTACGGCTGGGCGGAGAACGCTCTCAAAGATTATGAAAAAATTGTAGATGGGCAAGGCGCTAAACCCAAAGTAGTATATGCGGTATTTGCCCTTTTCCTCTTTGCCGGTGTAGTAGTTAGCGGCTTTCTTAACTTCCCAATCCCGCTGGCAATCTGCGCAGCAGGAACACTGATTTTTTCCGCCCTTTACGCTAGCGGGATGCGGCGCTCGCTGGCTCTAGCGGGCACCAATCAGGAACTAGAGAGACTGAAGAAAGAGTTCAAGAAGCGGTTTGGTGCCGAGCTTACTGACAAAGCAGTGCTGCAGGCTAAGGTTGATGCGCTAAGGAAAGACCATTCTCATCACGAAGTTCTGACGGAAAACTTAAAAGCGCTTGAATCCGACCTAAGAATACAGGAAACCGGTATTACAAAAGACTTGAAGAGCTTTACCGGTAAAACTCTGCCGCCCCCGAGTTGGAACTCCGCTGTAGATAACATTAGGAAGAAATTAGAAAAACTGACCGACAAAATAAACTCGTTGGATAAGGAGCTGGCTGCACTGGACGTAGCAGAGCTTCTGCCCCAAGACCCGGGCATAAAATGGGACCCCGGACGCTACAAGGATTTGAAAGATGAGTTGTCTGAGATCTCGGATACTCTTAAAGCGGAATTAGACAAATTGGAGCTGTTGAAGGCTCGTGTTGCCCAGGCAACCAGCTCAGCCAGCACGGATTGGGAAAAGCTGATTAGCGCCCTCCGAGACAAGCGTGAGGACGAAGCCCAAAACTACAGGCTTAAAACCGCCGAGATATTAGCTAAGATATTAGTAAACGCTGTCATTCATAAGCTCCGTAGAACGGAAAATGCAAGGATAGCCTCCGGCTTGGGGAGAAAAGAGCTCACCGACCCGCTGCACGCGATTACCGGCTGCTACAAGTGCATGCGCTATGATGAGGATGATGGTCTTACCGTTATCAACGACGAGGATGAGGAATACCCTCTAGAAGTACTAAGCACCGGGGCCAAAGAACAGGCTTTTCTCGCCATGAGGATGGGCTTTGTCTCGATTGCCATGAAAGGGCGAACTGCTTTCCCTATTTTAGATGACGCCTTCCAACATTCTGACTGGCCCCGCCGGGAGAATCTGATGAAGCAAATAAAGCGACTGGTAGACAGCAAATGGCAAATTTTCTACTTCACAATGGATGACCATATCAGAGATTTGTTCATGAAGACAGGAGAAAAGCTGGAAGACAGATTCAAGAGTCTAGAGCTAATCTGACATTCAACTTTAACGAGTATAGGCCAGCCAGCGTCTAATCCGTGTTAATTGCTACACATTTCATCTTATTATTACGCTGTAATATTCGGTTATAAGGTTGCCTTTGAACTGGCCATTTGCACAAGCTATCAGGGTGGCTTAAAATGACGAAAGCGATAAGGTAAGAACATGCGTGTCTTGATAACTGGTGGAAGCGGCCTCATCGGCCGAGCACTTGTAGCTAACTTAGCTAGCGATGGTAATGAGGTCATCATTCTCAGTCGACGGCCAGAACGAATTATCGGTCTACCGGCGGGCGTTAGCGCGAAATGGTGGGATGGTCATACCACTGAGGGGTGGAGTTCTCTGGTCGATGGCACCGACGCCATCATCAATCTTGCCGGTGAAAACATCAGTTCTGGGCGCTGGACAGCTGAACGTAAACGTCGCATACTGCAGAGCCGCCTGAATGCCGGCAGGGCCGTAGTTCAAGCGGTCGAAGCGGCAGTCCATAAACCTCGCGTCGTTATCCAAGCTTCGGGTGTCGGTTATTATGGTCCTTGCGGTGACGAAGAGATAACGGAAGAGACGCCACCGGGCCATGACTTTCTGTCACGAGTCGCCGTAGATTGGGAGGCCTCAACAGCTCCCCTGGAAGTCCTGGGTGTACGGCGGATAGTAATTCGCACCGGGGTGGTGCTCAGCTCTGCAGGCGGAGCCCTACCCCGAATGTTACTGCCATTTCGTCTCTTCGCTGTCAGGCGTTTGGGATCTGGGCGGCAGTGGTTCCCCTGGATACATATCTCCGACGAAGTGAGAGCCATCCGCTTCCTGA
>CAYVPT010000199.1:0-5169 GCA_964453865.1 uncultured Dehalococcoidaceae bacterium | reverse complement strand
CCCCGCCGGGGAAGAAGATGGGATTGACCGTATAGCTGTCGGTGGTGAAGGCCAGGCGGCCGATGGTTTCAAAGACGGCGGAGTCGTCCAGCCGGTCCAGTATCGGATTGGCCAGTTCCGGCAGGAAGCTCTCAATGAGGTCGTGCATCAGCTTGCCGCCGCTGCCGTGCGCCAGCAGGATTTTATCTTCCATCAGATGATAATTCTCCAAAAATATTGTGGAAATCCCCTTTATAGCTGCCTCGTTCCGGGAAGTTTGCTTTAACCAGCTCATAAAATTTTGATGTGAATCCGTAAGTAGTCAGTTCGTCGACAGGCACCATTTTAATCTCTCGAATTGTCTTTGACGAACTCGACGCATGCTGGTCCTGGTGTGTCCAGTTCAAAGCAGGCGGTTTTTCACCCAACCTGTTAATCAGGAAGGTCATGTGCACCATATGGTTGTCTTTAACAAACCTGTCACATACGTAGAGTAGTTCCTTTACGGAAATATCCAGTCCCGTCTCTTCTTTGAGTTCTCGTACAAGGCATTTTTCGATAGTTTCACCGTGTTCCAGCCTACCGCCCGGCAGCGACCAGTGACGGGTTTTGGTGACGTCCTGCTTGATTAATAGTATTTTCCCGTCTTCGATAAGTATGCCGGTCGGGCGGAGTATCAGATTCATCATAATTCCTTGCATCAAAGGGCAGTTTTTTCTGCGGCGGCGTTTAGCCCCGCCAGCCGCCCGAAAGTCCAGGCCCGACTGTGCGTGAGTCCCGGCACTGTGGTGGGGTACGAGTCCCCGAAGAATCCCCCGGAGACGTTTCCGGAGGCGTACAGCCCCGGGATGACATTCCTCTCCGTGTCCAGTACCTGCATCCTGGTATTTATCTTCAGACCGCTCAGTATTACCATGCGCCGGCTCTGCATTTGGCAGGCGTAGAACGGCGGCTTTTCCAGCGTTGTCAGGCGGTCGGGGTGCTTGCCGAAGTCTTCGTCTTTGCCGTTCAGGGCCAGCTCGCTATACCGGGCCACGGTAGCCTTGAAGGTTGCGGCGGGCACTTTCATATGCCGCGCCAGCTCGTCGATACTGTCCGCTTTCAATACGTTGCCGTTGTCCAGCGCTTCTTCGAGCAGCCTGTTGTCCCACATGAATGTCGGCGGGCCCATGTTTTTACAGCACTGGCTCTGCATTTTTTGCCATTCCCGGTCCCACTTGGCGTCCCAGACCGCCCAGACGAGGTTGTCCGGCTGTTGCAATATCTGGTTGCACTCGTAGCCGTAAGGCAGGTCCTCGTTCATAAAGCGTTCTCCGTTCAGGTTAACGTAAAGCCACGGCTGCCGGCCCAGGTTGAACAGCCCGGTGTGGCTGAATATCGCGAAGTCCCATATCATGGCGAGATGCGGTATCGCATCGATGTCCGCCCCTACCCACATCCCCATCCTGTGTCCGTCGCCGGTATTGACATCCGGCTCGTAGACGATCCTGATATTGTGTACTGCTGGAGGGCAGTATTTCTGCACCATCTGTAAATTGTTACCGTAATCGCCGGTGCTGAGGATGACGGCTTTCCTGGCGTTAAACTGGATATAGTCGCCCCGCTTGTCCCGCCCGATGACGCCGGTAACCCTGTCTTTCCCCTTTCTGATAAGCTGCACGGCCGGGGTCTCCCAGCGGAATTCAGTACCGTGTGCCTGGGCGTAGTCCTGGAGCATTTGCACCAGGGACTCCTGCATCTTGGGCAGGAAGATGTGGATGACGGGATAGTTCGGGAAATACCAGGGCTTGGTCGTCGGGTCGAGGACGACTTTCACCCCGGACGTCCCCGCCATGTCTATCAGCCAGTCCATGACGCCGTCACAGTTATTGGCCCAGGTCTTAATCAGTCTCTGGTCGTTCCGGTACGATGCGAACTCCATGATGGTATAGATTACTTTTTCGCGGTCAATCTTGATGCCCGCCTTTTTCTGCAGCTTGCTGGCGAAGGCGGCATTGTGCAGGCCTCGAAAGTGATAGGTCTCTCCTTTTTCCAGTACTATCACCTTAGAGCCTGCTTCCGATGCAGAGGCCGCCGCGGTCAGCCCGGATACTCCGGCGCCCACCACCACGACGTCGGCGAATACCGTCTCTTTTATATCTTTAGCGGGAATAGGTGGAGGACTGACCTCGAAGTCCTCTTTTTCAGTCGGTTTTTTTCCTTTATTAGCAGGATTCATAACTGCTCCTCCTTTTTTTGTTAAATAATATTCCCCTCGTAATGGTAGTATGTAGCGCAACTGCCCTCCGAGGATACCATGCAGGGCCCTACCGGGTGTTCCGGTGTGCAGGTCTGGCGGAATAATCCACATTCCAGGGGTGTGCTGACGCCGCGGAGGATGCTCCCGCAGATGCAGCCTTTCGGTTCTCGGGCGGGCTCGATGCTGACATTAAAATGTTTGTTGGCGTCGAATTTTTCGTACTTCGCATTAAACTGCAGTCCGCTACCCGGCACGACCCCGATACCCCGCCAGTTGGCGTCGCTGATTTCAAAGACGCTGTCCATCAGGCGCAGTGCCGCCGGGTTCCCTTCCGGTTTTACCCCCCGCCGGTAGGCGATATCCACCTTCGGCTGTCCGCTTTCAATCTGCTGCACCAGGTTGTCCACGGCCAGCAGGATATCCAGCGGTTCGAAGCCGGAGACGGCGCAGGCAATGTGATAGTCGTCGGCGAGGAATTGATAAGGCAGGGAGCCGATAACGGCGCTGACATGCCCCGGGCAGATAATTCCGTCCAGCCTGACCTCGCCCAGGTCGAGGATGGCTTTCATGATAGGCGGGCATACCTTGTGTAGGGATAGCACGTAGTAGTTATTTATCTTTTCCTGCGCCGCCTGTAATATCGAGGCGGCGATGGTCGGCGCCGTGGTCTCGAAGCCGATGCCGATAAAAACCACCGCTTTATCCGGGTTTTCCCGGGCGATGGTTACGGCGTCCTGTGCCGAGTAGACGATGCGCACGTCGGCGCCTTCGGCCTTGGCCTTTTGCAGGCTGCTGCGACTCCCCGGGACTCTGACCATGTCCCCGAAGCTGGTGATAATGACGTCCGGCAGGTGCCCCAGGGCGATGGCTTTATCGAGGTCGGCGCTGGCGGTAACGCAGACGGGACAGCCCGGCCCGGAAAGCATCTCGATGTTATCGGGTAGAAGCTGGCGGAGGCCGTGCTTGAAGATAGCCACGGTATGTCCCCCGCAGAACTCCATCAGTTTTATGGGTTTGCGTGAGTCCCGCCGGATTCTCTCCAGCAGCTTTTTCCCCAGTTCCGGGTCACGGTATTCGTTAACGAATTTCATAGATTTATTTGCTCCACCCCCCTCGTATGTTATCTTTTCCCGCCCTGCCGCCCTCGTCTCTCCTGCGGCTTAGCCCATAATTTTCCCCCGCCCAGTTTCGCCCTTTGAAAAAGGGGGAGTAAGGGGGATTTTTACTCACCCCGCCTCGCTCATTTCCTTTAAAAGCTTTAGCGTCTCCTCGGCCTCGGCGGCGTCGATGATGCTGATGGCGTAGCCGGTGTGCAGCAGGACGTAGTCGCCCACTTTAGCTTCGGGCGTGAGCTGCAGGCTGATGTCCCGTGTCACCCCCTCGATGTCCGCCACCGCCTGCTGTCCGTCTATAGATTTTATCAGTGCCGGTATGGCTAAACACATGGTTCTTTTACCTCTTACCCTTAATCTCCCATCCTATCTTAAACGCCTCCGCAAATGGCTCGGCGATAGGGTAGTAACCGCCCGGCCCGAAGGCAAACGGCTTTACTTTTGCCATGTCCGGCTTGCTGTCCGTGAGGCAGTCCTCCGAAAAGTGCGTCTCCATCACCTTGCCCACCACTAGGATGTGGCTGCCCAGGTTGAGGAAGTGTAACGCTTCGCACTCCATGTTGACCGGGCACCCCTCGATGAGCGGCGCATTATCCAGCGTGCCGTAAAAGACTTTAAACTTACAGTCTTTAACCTTGTCGGTATCCTTACCGGAGACCAGTCCGCAGTAGTCGGTCTCTTTGACCAAATCAGATGAAGGTATATTTACCGAGAATGCCCGGTTCTGGTAGATGCCCTTGAGGCTGTAGCGGTGGGGCTGCAGACCGATAGTAACGCACGGCGGACTGCCGGCGGCCACGCCCGTCCAGGCCACGGCGGCAAAGTCCGGCTTCCCGTCGATATGGGCCCCCACCAGTACCGTAGGGTGGGGCCAGAGCATCGGCTGGGGTCCGAACTCTTTTTTCTTCATTTCCTGGACTCCTCGCTGAAATTGGCGATAGCCACCTGCCCCAGGGAAATGCCGCCATCGTTGCAGGGCACCTGATGGTGAGTATATACCCTGAGTCCGGCGGACTCAAGCAGCGTCCCGGCTTTTCTCAGCAGCAATCGATTCTGGAATACCCCGCCGCTCAACGCCACCCCGTTGATGCCGGTTTCCGCCGAAATAGCTTGACATAACTCTAGAATCATCCGGGCAACGGTGTTGTGGAACCGGGTGGCAATAACAGCTTGAGGTGTCTTGCTGTATAAATCGTTGATAATTGCGAACAGTAAATCATGGACCTTAATAATGCTGACATCACCCTGCCTGACTGTCGAGGACGGGTAACTCCCGATCTCGTCGGGAAACTGGCTGGCGTATGTTTCCAGGTCAATGGCCGCCTGCGCCTCGTATTCGATGACGCCCCTGACGCCGGTAAGGGCGGCTGCGACGTCGAAAAGGCGTCCCAGGCTGGATGTCAGCGGCGTGTTAACACTCTTTCCAATTTGGGTTTTAATAATGTCTATTTCAACTTCGCCTGCCTGTCCGAAGAGCGGCAATTTCCGATCCAGATCAATCCCCAGCGCTAATAAATAACCGATAGCCGTCCGGTAAGGTCTTTTAATCGCCAGGGCGCCGCCGGGCAGCGGCAGGTACTCTAAATATGCCATTCGTTTGAATTTCTTATAATCCGCTACTAAAAATTCGCCGCCCCAGATATGCCCGTCGCTGCCGTAGCCGGTGCCGTCGAAGGATACCCCGATGACCGGCCCGTCGATGCCGTTATCCGCCAGGCAGCTGGCGATGTGGGCGTGGTGGTGTTGTATGGGGACGAGGCGTATTTTTTCTTTTTCCGCCAGTTCCTTAGCATATGTGGTGGGCAGATATTCCGGGTGTATGTCGTGGGCGATGATTTC
>CAYVPT010000198.1:0-5181 GCA_964453865.1 uncultured Dehalococcoidaceae bacterium | reverse complement strand
TTTATATCCCGAATTTACCCATTCACCGGAGGATGCGTCGGCAGGCGTATGACAAACTCGGCGCCCTCACCGGGTTCGCTCCTGGCTTCGATAGTGCCCCCATGTGCGATGACTATCTCCCTGGCAATAGCCAGTCCCAGTCCAAAGCCGCTCCTCACGCTGGTGGTCTGGTAGAAACGCTCGAACAGATAGGGCAGCTGTTCCGGCGGTATCCCCGGACCATTATCGAGAATACTTACCTCGACGGAGCGATTATCGAGATTCCGGCCGACGATTTTTACCTCGTCCTCACCGGAGCTGTTTTTTATGGCGTTGTCCAGGATATTGCTGAACGCCTGCTCCAGCCGGTCGAAGTCACCCCGGATTGAAGTCAATAACTCGGTATAGATTTTTATCTTGACTCTCTTTTCTTCGGCCTGCACCTCGAAGACTTCACGGCAGTGTTCCAGCAGTTCGTTGATGTTGATTGACTCGTTCTCTATTTTGAGCTGACCGGCCTGCATGCGGGCAAGTTCCAGTAATTCGTCCACCTGGCGTTTCATGCGTTTTGACTCGTCGCTGATGATGGTGGCGGCTCTTTCTTTGGCCGCATCGTCACCGGCGGTGCCGTCGAGCAGTGCCTGGGCGAAACCATGGATAGAGGTCAGCGGACTTTTAAGCTGATGGGATACATCTGCCACGAAGTGACGCAGCTGGGCCTGCGAGCGTTTTATCTGTTCCGCCATCCGGTTGAACGTAGTCGCCAGGTCCTTGATTTCCCTGGGGCCGGCCAGCGGTATCTCCTGGTTATACTGTCCCTCGGCCATTTTCTCGGTGGCGGTCTTGACCCGGCTGATGGGCAGGTATATGGAACGGGCGAATAATATGGCTATTATAAGTGATATCGCCAGCACGATTAGACCGGCTATCAGGAACGGCCAGGTAAGACCCAGCATTACGGTAGCTGCCCTGGTACCCGGCAGGGCTAGTATCAGGGTATCAAAGCGGGTCAGGTTCTGGGCGGCGGTGGCGGTAAGGGAAACCCTGGTCAGCGGAATAGCTGCGTAAAGAAAGGTCTCCCCGTCGGTCGTATCGAACTTACCCTTTATGACTTTGGTCAAATCTTGGGGGAGCTCGCTTTTTCCCACCACGATGCGCTGGGCGTCGTCGCCGGGTGTTATCTGGGTGATGATGTTGCCTTTATGGTCACAAAGCAAAATATAAACATCGTTATCCTGGGCCTGTTCTTTCAGGTCGGCCTGCAGGTCGACCGTCGTTACCTGCCCGCGCAGGAGCAACCTTACCTGAACGGCGATGGGCGTGGCCATGGTGCTCAATTGTTCCATCGCCAGCCGGTCGCGCTGGCTTCTCAGGATTACCGTTGCCGAAATGGCTAGCAGCACCAGGCACAGTACCACGATAAGGGCGTAAGTCAGGAAAAGCCGCCATCCCAGACTCATTTGGCTGCCTCACTGGAAATCATTTTATAGCCGGTACCCCGTAATGTCTCGATGGCAACTCTGGCTCCGGTCAGCTTTTCTCTGAGGTGGTTCACGTGCACGTCCACAGTCCGGGTTTCACCGTAGAAATCGTATCCCCAGACAAGTTCCAGCAGCTTTTCGCGGCTGAAGACCATCCCCTCGTTCTGGGCCAGGGTAGTCAGGAGCGCGAACTCTTTCGTCCTGAGCTTTACGGGCTGTCCGTCTACGGTGACATCATGCCGGGAAAGGTCGATGCGTAAATTACCCATTTCAATTATGTTGCCGGGACTGGCACTCGTTTGATAGCGTCTCAGAATGGCTTTTATCCGCGCCACCAGTTCCCTGGGATTGAAAGGCTTGGTGCAGTAGTCGTCGGCGCCCAGTTCCAGCCCGACGATTTTGTCGACGTCTTCCTTACGGGCGGTGAGCATTAATATGGGGACGTTGCTTTTAGCCCTTATCTGGCGGCATACCTCAAAGCCGTCAATATCGGGAAGCATTAAATCAAGCACAACCAGGTCGGGATTACCGGCCATTTTAGCCAGAGCGTCCCGTCCTTTTTCCACGCATTCTGCCTGGAAGCCGTCGCGTTCGAGGTACATCTTGGCCAGTTCGAGTATATGCGGTTCGTCATCGACCAGTAATATCCTGGGCATTTTCTCTCCAAATCAGTAAATTTTTCTTATTATACCGCAGCATCAGATTATCTGCACAATAAGATTCTCTCCGTTTGACCCGGGCCGGTTTTACGTGCCGACCCGGGTCAAACTATATATCTTTTCCTCTCGATTGAACCTTACTGGAGTTCAAGGGTAGACTCATTCTGGAATTTCAGGGATTCTGGTCTAACGGATTGGGATTGAAGCTCGGGAGGTTCCTTCACTACCAGTCTGGTAAATCCGGGTACGTAACCCCTCTTTACCGCCACCAGTATGTACACCCCGGCGGTATCGAAGGTCGCACCGAGTTTACCATGTTCATCGGTCGTTCCCAGGAAAGTACCGTAAAGGGAGACGATTGCTTCGTAGTCCATCTTGGCTGTATCGGTAGTGCCGTCGTTCCGAAGGGCTCCTATCTCGTCACGCAGGGTTGCGGTTTCATCCCGGCTGATGGCCCAGATGCCGGCGCCTTCCACCGGGTCGTTACTCATCCGGTCGAAAACACTCAGGGTGATCTCTCTGCCGACATTGGTGCGCGGCGGGGTGGCTTTGATTCCCAGGGCCTGGATCTGGTCGTGAATCGATATCAGGGAGAAACCCGGGTAATAACCTCTCTTCACCGCCACCAGCAGGTAAGTGCCGGTTTCCCCGAAAGTGTGTTCGAGCTTGCCGTTCTCATCGGTCCTGCCGAGGAAGAAACCGTAGGTATTGGCGAGGGCTTCGTAGTCCTTGTCTTCGGCAGCCAGGCTGGCGTCTTCTTTTAGTGCTTCGGCTTCCTGCTTGAGCAGATCAATGTTGTCACGGGTGACCGCCCAGATTCCCGCGCCCTGGACCGGCTCCTGGATTACACGGTCGAATACCGTCATGGTTACCGGCCGGCCTACGGGAGCGCGTTTCGGTGCTTTGATACCCAGGGCTTTAACGGTGTCCCGGATACCGATGTGGGTAAAACCGGGTCTATAACCGTTCCTGGCTGCGACCAGGATATACCTGCCGGCCTCATCGAAGGTGCAGGCCAGTCTGCCATCCCGTCCCGTCCTCCCCAGGAAAACACCGTGAGCGTCTAGGATGCTTTCGTAGTCTTTATCCTGCGCGGGCCGGTCGGCGTTGTCTCTAAGCCAGGCCAGTTCGTCCTTCAGGGCTTCGTTGTCATCCCGGCTTACCACCCAGATTCCCGCGTTGGGGAAAGGTTCCTGATTTTCCCTGAGGAAAGCCCTCACGGTGAACTCTTTACCCGCCGGGACTGTCCACGGGGCGATTATGGCCAGAGAGCCGCCTCTTGTCAGGCTTGTCGCTGTGGTCGGTTCCTCATCCTGAGCCATGACCGCCGGTACGGCGGTTAATAGAATGACCAGTGATAGAACCAGGGCTACTGTGATTTGCCACTTCCTTTTCATTATCTATGCCCCCTTATTTTTTTGGCGGGAATTGATATTAATCCGGCCGGGGCCCTTCGGCCTTTTGTCCGTCAACTCCTGTCTTAATAAGGATTATAGAAGGCGAACTTTACCGTGGTTTTACGCGAATGTAAAATCCAGGTAAATTTTCAGGAAGTGTGCAAAGGTGGGATTTCAAAGAGAGGAGCGGGTTAGTTAACGATGTAGATACAGGTTGGTATTACGCCCCTGAGTCGGCGGTCGAGTGTCCCCGTCTTGTTTTTGGGACGGTGAGATTCTAGAACTTGATTATCTTGCCGCCGTCGACATCGAATATCTGCCCCACGATATCACTGGAAACATCCGATACGAGGAAAGCGACCATATTTCCAATGTCCCGGGGTGTTGTCATTCTGCCGGCCGGTATGTCGGCGGAAACGGCCTTGGTAAATTCCGGGGGAGTCTCCGCGGTCTTCAGCAGTCCGCTGGAACGCAGGAAACCGGTATCACCGAGGCCGGGGCTAACGCTGTTGACGTTGACGCCCGAACCGATTACCTCCTTGGCCAGCGACTTGGTAAAAGCCATGACCCCCGCCTTGGCCGCACTGTAAATGCTGGAGTTCGCCAGGCCCATGGTGCCAACACCCGATGATATATTAATGATTTTACCGCTTTTGCGTTCCAGCATCTGGGGCAGCACGGCCCTGGTGCAGATAAACACCGAGCGGAGATTGATATCGATATCCGGGTCCCATTCCGCCTCGTTCTTATCAATAAAAGCCTTGGGAGGCGTGGACATGCCGGCATTATTCACCAGTATATCTATCCTTCCGAATTCCTCCAGCGCTTTCTTGACGGCTTCATTGACCTCGGCGCTCCCGGTCAAGTCCACCTTAAACGACAGTGCTTTTCGTCCGGCTGCCTTGATTTCGGCGACGGTCTGGTTGGCGCCTTCGAGGTCTTTGTCAAGTATTATGACGTCACAGCCTTCCCTGGCCAGGGTCATGGCGATGCCTTTACCGAAGCCCGTCTGGCTGCCGGCCCCGGTAACCAGGGCTATTTTATCTTTCAAACCTAAATCCATTTTATTCTCCTTATTGATAGCGTATTCTGGGGTCAAGCCAGCCGTCAACGACACTCTCTTATTTTTAATGATTCGGGACATAAAAGGCAAATGAGTCAGGTTGCTTGCACTGAAAACCCAATACAGTGTATATATTATACAATGCTTGGTAACACACGAAAAATTAAAAATATGCAGTCTACCGGGAGGAGAAGAAAATGAAAATCAAAGCCGCGGTACTACGTCAGTACAGAACGCCCATGAAAATTGAAGAACTGGAACTGGCCGAACCCCGTGAACATGAAGTACAGGTAAAAATGCTGGCCTGCGGCTACTGCCATTCCGACCTGTCAGTCTGGCAGGGCTATATTCCCCAGGATGTCCCCATGGTGCCCGGTCATGAAGCCTGTGCGGTAGTCGAAAAAGTAGGTCCCGGGGTAACTAAATTAAAGCCGGGCGACCGCGTCATCGGGTGCTGGATGGTACCCTGCGGTCATTGCTATCAGTGCCGGAGGGGACACCCTAATCTATGTGATACCAGCAAAGTATTTTTCCAGAACGGCAATCTTTTAGACGGCACATCGCGATTAACCGATAAGAATGGTGAAAGGGTAGGGCTGGGT
>CAYVPT010000197.1:0-5232 GCA_964453865.1 uncultured Dehalococcoidaceae bacterium | reverse complement strand
TCTATCCTCCGGGACAGGCTTTTCTACTGTAGGCGGAGGGGTTGGCAACGCTGACGGGTGTAAATCCCGGTAGGAGGGGCGTTGTTTCCGGGGAGCGGGCTTTTCAACCTCCGGAGCGGATTCTTCCAGCGGCGCCATTTTCACTTTCATAGTCGCCAGCAGCGTATCTTTGCTGACCAGGCGTTCTTCGGTGTTTTTAATGAGATTATCCAGGAAACGGTTCTGCGCCACGCCCCCTTTCTTAAGCTCGTGAGAGGCATCGGCCAGTCCTTTGATAGCGCTGGTATGGCTGGACAGGTGACGGGCGTACTCCGCCACAGCGGCGGAAAAATCTTTCAGGGCCAGTTCTGTGGCGTTTATTTTCTTTTCATTGTCTTCAATCTGGCGGGTCAGAGCGTAATTAATGCGTTTTTCTTCATTAATGACAGGGGCGAAGACAGCCAGAAGCAGCAGGTTGCCGAGGCGGATAATATCGCTGCCGAAGAGCAATAAAGCCAAGATTCCCAGACCAACAATAACGGCTATCATGCCCGTCTGACTCCCGAGGAATGAAAGAACCGGTTCCATACCGGGGCCGAGAACGGGTGACAGCGGCATGATTCCTCTTGCGGAAAGTAATCCCGCAATGCAGGCTGCGGTAATAATAAATAATGCTATGAAGCGTTTCATATGCTGTGAGATAGCCCTTTATCACGCCAGTTCACCGAGCAGAGATTTCAGGCGTTCCATCAGCTGGTCTTTGAACTTGTCAAACTCGGCTTTGGTTACGTAATCTACGGCTTTGCCGTCTTTTTTCAGGGGACGGCGTATCATCGATGGCAGGCTTCTCTGTGCGGCTTCAATAACCGCCTGAGCCTGGTCATTGGCAACGAGCTTGTTCAGTATCTGCCTGAGGTGGCGTGAAACGGCGTCTTCGCTGATATTCAGTTTTTCGGCGATTTGCTCGATATTATTATCACCCGCGATGCTTTCGAGGACCTGCGTTTCCTTCTCGGTAAGGTCGGCCAGCAAATTGTCCATTTGCTTATTTAACTCGTTAAAGTTTTCAAAATCGGCTATAACCATGGCCGCCACTCCCGGCGAAAACAGCTCTTCTACGATGGGAAGGCTGCCCTGAGAGACCACCCTGATGATATCGAGGAGCTGTTCCGGCTCGGTGTCTTTGGTAAGACAGGCGCTGGCGCCGCACCTGATAGTCTCAAATATTTTTTCATCTTCCTTTTTATCAATGGTCAGAATGATGGAGACCGAGGGCAGGCTGCGCTTGATGCGGCGGGCTATATCGGGACCGACAGTCTTCTTGTCCTTCAGGCTCAGGATGGCGATATTAGGTGGATTAGCCTCGATGAGGGTATAGGCTTCATCGTTGCTGGTGGTCTCTCCGATAACCTCGAAGTCTTCTTCACCCGAGAGAATAAAGTGAATACCTTCCCGGAAGAGACCCTGCGGGTCGGAGAGAAATACTTTGACTTTTTCCATCTTCACGCCTCTATTGGTTAATCGTAAAATACAGCTATTTTCAATTTAACATAGTGTCATAAAGATAGACCTAAGGATAGTTAAATTTTCATAAAGATGTCGTTAATTTCTGATAAAGAATGGGGATGAACGGATAAGAAAGGTGAGGATAAGATAACGTGTTGGACGGATTTGAATAAATCCGGCTTTAGGGTAGTGACTGGAGAAGGGGATTAGTTGCCGGAGGGACGGATGAATTTATAGCCGATGCCGTGCTCGGTGACGATGATGGTGGGCGATTCGGAGTTGTCCTCCAGTTTCTGGCGGAGGTGCTGGATGTGCACCCGGAGCAGGTCCCGGGCATCGACGTAGGTATCTCCCCAGACCTTGGCCAGCAGGCTTTCGTGCGAGAGTATACGGCCTTCGTTCCTGATAAGATGATAGAGCAGCTTTCTTTCCGTCGAGGTCAGTTTGATAGGCTGGCCGCCCAGCGTTACCTCGTTCCGGCTGAAGTCCACCGTTAACTTGCCGCTGGTGAAGGGACGCTCATTATCGGTGATGGCCAGTCCCTGAGCGCGGCGGAGGACCGCCTGCACCCGGGCGATCAGCTCGATGTGGCTGAAGGGCTTGGTGATATAGTCATCGGCGCCCAGTTCCAGTCCCTTGGCGACATCGGTATCATCGCCCCTGACGGTGAGCATGAGTACCGGGACATCGGAGAAGCGGCGTATTTCCTTAAGTACCTGATAACCATCCATATCCGGCAGACCGATATCGAGGATAACGACATCAGGGCTTTCGTTCTCCACTAGATCGACGCCTTTGCGGCCGTTGGCGGCGGATATTACGTTGGTGCCGCTCCAGCGTAGTTGAAAACACAGGGAGACAACTTCGATAATCCCCGGGTCGTCCTCGATAACCAGAACTTTCATATCGCTCCTTTATGCCTGCGCAGCCCGCCTGTCCGGATACCGCGGCAGGGAGAAAGAGAAAGTGCTGCCTTTGCCCGGTTCACTTTCCACCCAGATTTTACCACCGTGAAGCTCCACCACCTGTTTAGCCAGAGCCAGACCGAGTCCCAGACCCGGGTGACGCTGCGTGTCGGCGCTGAGGCGACTGTACGGCTTGAATAATCTGGGTATCTCTTCGCTGGCGATACCGATACCGTTATCCTCCACGTCGATTAACAGGCTGGCATTCTCAGTTCGCACCCTTATCAGGATATTGCCCTCGTCCGGGGTGAATTTAGCGGCGTTGGTCATCAGGTTGAGCATTACCTGTTCGAGTCGCTGTCCATCGCCTTGGATAATAGGCAGGGACTCGGGCATTTCAGTATTCAGTTTCTGTCTTTTTCCCCGGAGCATGGGGGTGATCTGCAGACACGTACCCAGGATGAGTGATTTTATATCTACCGGCTCGACCTGCAACTGGAGTTTACCGCTGCCGGACTTGACGATATCCAGAAGCTCGGCCAGCCTTGTCTCCAGGTTGTTGGCATTGTGGATGATAGTCTGGATTAATTTCTGGTGGGACTGGTCGGCGCTGGTTTCAAGCTCTTCGGCCAGAAGACCGGCGGCAGCGATAATCGACGTAAGAGGTGTTTTAAGCTCATGGCTGAGGGTATCGACAAACCTCAGCCATTCTTCTTCCTTGGTTTCCATAGGATTTATACTTTCCTGTATCGGCGTTTACCAGCAATGGTTATCATTAAAGTTATCACTTTTTTAGAGGCAAAGCAAGTAGCCCGTTCACTAGCTGAACCCTTAGGGAGCAGGGATGCCCTATCCTCTCAGGTGATAAAGCCAAAACGAACCAGGCGGATCTATTTTGACATGCTTTTGGCGAGACTTTTTAAGAGACTGAGGATACCGATGATGGAACGTTGCACCTCAGGTGGTTCTTCAGCCAGCATCCTGGCGACATAGGGGTCTATTTGGCGGCTGGAGTAGCGCATACCCTCTTCAGCGACGCCGGGGGCCTGAGGAGAGAGGAAACCGGCCAGGGTGAAAAGCTCATCTTCATCGAAGCCGAGAGGTTTGGCGATTTTGCGTAAAATCCTTGCTGAAGGAAAGCGCTCACTCCTCTCAATGCGTCCCAGATGGGATGAGGATACTCCTGATTCCGCAGCCAGCTCCTGTAGAGTCAATGGGATGGTAACACGCTGCTGCTTTAATATTTTACCCAGGTTGCTGTTTGTGTAAGTCATGGCATTATTATAATTTGCCATTTGGCAAATGTCAACCCTCTAACCTCCCATTTTCTGGCTTCATGTCCATATTGGAACACTATACTTGTATTATATCTGATAATTAACCCAGGCGTAAAAAAATGGGCGAAGGTATCATTCTTTTACTATTATGATGATAGCCTGAGCGCCGCTACTTTACGATGCCCCGCTTTTTCTGATAAGATAGACAGGGAAAACAGGTAGTCGGTTAGAAGGGGTTGCGGCGGGTGGTACCGGCAGGACTATTCCTGATTCCCATGAAGATATCAGCAAATCATTAAGTAAAGGAGATATTCGTATGGCAGAGAAAAAGAGAGCTGTAATCGTCGGCGGGGGGACGAGTAAATTCGGCGTCAGACAGGCGCATTTACTCGATATGGTACAGGAGGCAATGAAAGCCTGTTCTGATGACATTCCCGCCCTCAAACCCACCGATATCGACGGCCTTATCATCGCCACCACCATGGCCGGACGGCACTCCTCGGCGCTCAACACCGCCCCCCTGGTAGTCCACCGGCTGGGCCTTTCACCGACATCCATCTGTATTCGACTCGACACACTCTGCGCCGGTTCAAACTCAGCTATCATCGTCGCCAAGGGTCTCATCGAAAGCGGCATTTCCGAGGTTGTGCTGGTAACCGGGGCGGAGAAGGTCTACATGCCCCAGAGATGGGAGACCAACTTTACCCAGCTGGCAGTCAACGACCATGACTGGGATTCGGCCATGGGTCTGGGAGTACCTCCGCCTTTCTTCGCCATGATTGCCAGGATGCACATGAAACGCTACGGGACGACCAAGGAACAAATGGCCCATATATCCGTGACCAATTATAATTACGGCACGGACAGTCCCAACGCCCACTTCGGTGGCAGGTCGCTGACCATGGAGGAAGCCCTCGCCGCCAGGATTATTGCCGACCCCTTCGGGCTGTACGACTGCTGTCCTCTTTCCGACGGCGCTTCCGCGGTTGTCATTGCCTCGGAAGAACGTGCTAAAGAGCTTACAGACAGGCCGATGGTCTATGTGCGCGGCACGGGCCAGCACGCCACTCACAGCATGTCTTCCGGCTGGCCTGGTGACACGCTGGCGGAATGGCCCCACCTCAAGAAAGCCGGCGAAGTGGCTTTCAAAAACGCCGAACTCACTCCCAAAGATATCGACGTCGCTCAAACGCATGATTGTTTCACTATCTCTGAGGTCATTGAACTCGAAGAGCTCGGTTTCTGTAAGAAGGGAGAGGGCGGCGCCTTCGCGGCGTCCGGCGCCATCAACATGGGTGGTGAAATCCCGGTAAATACCGACGGTGGTCTCCTTGTTTACGGCCATCCTTTCGGTGCGTCGGGAGCACGCCAGTCACTGGAGATATGCAAGCAGCTTCAGGGTCGCGCCATCCACCAGGTAAAAGACGCCACCTTCGGCCTGACCCACAATCTTAGCGGAACCTGCGCTCAACATACCGTTATCGTCTACGGCAGGGAACCGGTCGGATAAAAATAACGCCAGATTTACATAAGGAGAAGATAAATGGCTGAATTACAGAAAGTAG
>CAYVPT010000196.1:0-5314 GCA_964453865.1 uncultured Dehalococcoidaceae bacterium | reverse complement strand
TTTCCGGCACCTTCGGAATTAGCCGCCAGCACATAATCATTCTCTTTGACCGAGAGCACCTGGCCGCACATCAACCTGGCATATCCGGGCAGCATGGCAACACCCAGGGCTATCATCACGTTCTTCATGCCGCCGCCCAGCAACGAGGCAATGACCAGGGCGAGAAGTATCATGGGAAAACACATTAGAGAATCTATAAACCTCATAATTACGGTATAGACCCAGCCTCCGAGATAACCGGCTAGCAGACCCATCGTGATACCGACGATAGCCGCAATACCCAGGGCGACCACACCGACCATCAGAGAGTTACGCGAACCGAAGATTAAACGGCTTAACGTGTCCCTGCCGAGAGAATCGGTGCCGAGGAGGTGCTGGGCCGAAGGTTTGACCAGGGACTGGGACAGGTCCTGTTCATAAGGGTCATAGGGCGCGAGAAGAGGGGCAAGAATAGCGACAATGATGACCAGCCCTATTACCATCATGCCGAATATCACCAGCCCCCGGCCGAACAATACCCGGAGGAAACGCCTGAACTCGCTGGTGTGGAGGGAGGTCTCTGCCGACTCAAAATGCGATTTGTCTTCTTCCACCATTGTCAAGGCTCCTTACCCATATCGTATCCTGGGGTCAAGCCAGCCGTAAGATATATCCACGATAAAATTGATGAGTAACACGATGATAGCCACGAAGAAGATAAACCCCTGGACCACCGGGTAATCATGCGAAAAGACGGCATCGACCATTACCAGTCCCATACCCCGGATATTAAATACCGTCTCAATCAGTACCGAGCCTCCCAAGATAATACTCAACCCCAGGCCTGATAGAGTAACCACCGGGATGAGGCCATTTTTCAGGGCGTGCTTGATGACCACAGCGCCTTCCCGGAGGCCTTTGGACCATGCGGTGCGGATGTAGTCCTGCCTCATGACCTCGAGCATGCTGGAACGCGTTTGCCGGGCTGTTGATGCGATGGGGAAGATAGCCAGGCAAAAGACCGGCATGACAAGCTGCCGGATGTTCATCGCCAGGTCGTCAAACGGGGAGGTATATCCCTGCACCGGCAGCCAGTGTAGCTGGAGTGAAAAGACATAGATGAGCATGGTGCCAAGCCAGAAAATCGGTACAGTGATGCCGATGTTCGCCAAGACGGTTACCATGGTATCTATCCAGGTACCCCTCCGGACGGCGCAGATTACCCCCGCCGGAATGCCCAACACGAGGCTGACAACAAAAGCCGCCAGACTCAAATTGATGGTTACGGGTAATGCCAATGAAATTATTTCCAGCGGTGTGCGACCACGCTGGGATATTGATATACCAAAGTCACCGTGAAATATCCCGCCTATCCAGTCGAAGTACTGTACGATTATGGGCTTATCCAGCCCGAACTCATGCCTGACAGCCTGAACTTGCTCTTCGGTAACATAATTCAATTCACTCGCAGTCAATATCATATAAATAGGGTCGCCCGGCAGCAGGCGCATAGCCATAAACACTATCAATGTAACGAGAATAAGGACAAAGACGGCCTGGATAACTCTACGAATAATATATGTAGTCACGCCTTGCTCTTAAATAACTTGAGAATAACTCCGAGCATCGCTTAACCCGGCATCTGACTCTTCCAGCTCCACCACCTGTGCAGTACATTAATAAAAAAGAACCCGATTGATGAATAAGGAGGAGTCTTACCCTTTCTGAATTACATTCTTAATTACAGGTGACGGGAAAAGGACTTTTTACCTGTCAGGATTATAGACCTTTTCCCGTCTTTTTACCAGCTATTTTTGTTTACGCCTTATTCAATAACGGCGGTTACGTTCCCACCAAAGATTACCTTGCAGGCCGGTTACTTATTCAGCCATACCTTGGCCGGGTTCCAGTATGTGGCGCGGTCGTACGTGTAAAAACCAGCGTCCATCACGTAGTCCGCCATCAACTGGCCGCGCATGGTGGCGTTAAGCACGATGACCGTATGGTCATCATACATGTACTTCACCGCTTTAGCAACCAGCGCCGGGTCGTAGTCTTTAGAGGCCAGGGCGGCTTCCAGAAGTGCCTGGAACTCGTCGGTCTTGTCCATGCTGGCATTTCCGACTACTTTCTGCGAAAAGTTGGTGGTAAGAGCCCAGCCCATGTTAGCGTCTATCAGCTTGCCAGCCGCGGCTAAACCGTCCCACCCCTTCCGGATGGCATCGTTATAGGCAGGATGGTCGATGACGTTGACATTAACGGTGATGCCGATTTTTCCCATCATGCCCTGTTCCGCCACCAGCATGTCCCTGAAGCTCGTTACAGAGGAGCCGAGAATCGAGGTGGTGAAACCGGTGGGATAGCCGGCCTCGGTCAGCAGCTGCTTGGCCTTGGTCAGGTCCTGCTTAATCTCGGGTAAGTCCTTGCTGTAACAAGTCTGGCCCGGCACGGCGTACTGGCTGGTGGATACCCAGTAGCCATAGCCCAGGCTATTAACAATAGAATCCCGGTCGAAAGAATAGCTAATAGCCCAGCGGACCTTGGGATTAACTAACGGCGAGGCGGTATTTTTGCTATCAGGGACAAGGGAGGAAATAGCGATATAATCTGCCGCGATCTTGAAGTTCTTATTAGCAGCCAGAAGGTCGGCCTCGGGTTTCCCGGTGTTGCCGCCCTGTATGTCTTGCTCGCCTGCTTGGACGGACTGCACCCTGGTCATCTGGTCGCCGATGTTGGTCATGACTATCTTATCCAGGTACGGCTTGCCGCCCCAGTAGTTATCAAATCGGGTACCTACTATGGATACGCTGGGGATAGTGTCACCCTGTACGAAAGGCCCGGTGCCTACGATGTTCGACCGCATCCATTTCTCGGCGTCCGCGTTAGCGCCATGGTCGATATAGGCCTTTTGCGAAACGACGAAGGTGCTGCCGATGGTGGTGAGAAGACTATTGCTATATTGATTCAGGTTGAGCCTGATGGTGTTAGGGTCAACGACGTCGACGGAGTCAACGTAGGCATAATCGCCATACTTACCTTTGACCAGCAGGTCCAGGTTCCACTTGCACACATCGACGTTCCAGTCCGACCCGTCATGGAACTTGACGCCCGATCTTAAAGTAAGCGTGATGTTCTTGAGGTCAGAGGATATGTTCCAGGCGGTGGCCAGGTTCGGATGAACGCCGGCCTTGTTATCGACGGCAAGGATGGTATCCGCGAACACATTGGTAACGGGTGATGTGACCATCCAGCCGGGGTCGCCGGGCCAGCCGAGAGTGCCGCCATACCAGAGAGATTCAGCGTATTTTAGGGTGCCTCCGTATTTCGGCGCGACGGTAGTCGGGGCTGCTGTGGTAGTAGCTGCCGGTGCGGTTGTTTTCGGCGTGGTTGCTGCCGGTGTTGTCTCAGCTTTACCGCAACTGATAAGGAATAAACTCAAAATTAACAGAATTGTCAGTGTGACAAAGATATATTTTTTCATTCGCTCCTCCTTTTTTTTGAAATACTGCTTCTTGAAAAGCACAATGTTTCGATACCTCACCTCCTGATCGATTAATATTCTATATAAAACATCTCTAAAGACGTTAACTAATGATATAACAACGTTAAACGGGTGTCAAGAAAAAAATGATGGATTTTATTTTCATTTCGTTGGTGCTACAAAATATACCGATTTACCGGTTTAGACCGGGGGTTTCTTGGCTGCTTAAGTAACACCTCAAATTATCAAGGACGGTAGATACCTGTCACTTTTTTCCGTGCAGCGATATGTAAGAGCCATCAAGGCCTTCTGGATGTGGTTATTTAAAAACCAAGTGTTGCTAAAGATTTCTAAAATTATTGGTTCGTAGTTGTTCACATTATTCGGTTATACGCTTGACCGGGGGAATAGTCAGGATAATAATCACGGCTAAAACGGCCACTGCGGTAAACACAAACCAGATGCCCTGATAAGTGTCCCACCTGTCGTATACCCAACCGGCCAGAGGCGCGCCGGCCACGGTCCCCAACATCGCTATTCCAGCGAGAAAACCGTACATCCTGCCGAACCTGTTCCGGCTATAGTATTCTCTAAGCAAGGCTGCTCGTATGGTCACACTGGTACCCCAGCCGGTGCTGAAGAGAACGATAAAAGGCAGGAGCAGCAATCTCTCTCCGCCGCTGAGAAAACCGAAAAAGAGCAGACCGCAGGCCACCAGAGCAAAACCCACAGCCGCAATCTTCTTCTTTTCAAATCTATCACCGAACCAGCCGGAACCGAGTCGGCCGCCGATACTTGCCAGCGGGAGAACACCGGCGGCCAGACTGGCAGCCGACCTGGCAATACCCGTGCTCGAAAGGTAAGGCATGATATGCGTCACCACCGCACTGGTTATGACCATGTGACAAAACGATGCCAGGGACATGTGCCAGAACACCCTCGCATTGGTAGTATCGTTATCCCGGTCGTCCCTGTTAGCGTCCGGTAGCTCAATCAGGTTCTTATCGGCTAGTTCGGAACTGGTCGTCTCGCCGTCGGGTAAATAGCCGTAGCGTTCGGGTTTATGCCGGAATACCAATGATAGCGGTATAATGATAGCCACGATGCATATAGCAAGGACAATCATCGCCGTGCGCCACTCGTATTTATCGATAAGCAGGCTTACTATCGGGACGAGCACTCCCCCGACGGCGGTACCGCTCACCACGATGCCCGTGGCAATAGCTGCTTTTTTCCGGAACCAGTTGGCGACCGCCGTGAGTGTGACGGTGCCGCTCAGGGTACTCATCCCTACAGCGATGAGGATGAACGACCCGTAGAACATCGCCAGAGAGTTGACGTGACTCAGCAGCAACAGGCCGAGGCCGATGCTAACAGCACCCCCGAAAATCAGTATTCTCGGACCCCAGCGGTCAACAATCAGTCCGACGATGGGAGCGAGAAGCCCCATTTCCAAGCCACGTAGCGAAGCGGCCAGAGAGACCTGGGTATAGCTCCATCCGAACTCTTTTACCAGCGGTTCCAATATTGCTGTAAAGCCAAAGAAGACAGTGCCGCCGGTAAGGAAGGAAATCATGAAACCGGAGGCGACTATCCACCATCCGTAGAACAGCGCGTTGTGCTTTTTATCGGTGTGCATTTTATAAAGTCCCGCTTGCCGCCCGGGGGTGTTGTATCAAAAGTGCCTTTAAATGTCACCCTGAGCCCTTCGGTTACCCTCAGGATAAACTCCGCGAAGGGTCTAGGAGTGGTGGGGTTTATACGTACGGCGCCCCGCCTTACCCCGAGATTCTTCGTCACTTCGCTCCTCAGAATGACATTTGATACAAAGCCCCGCCCGGGTGAGAAGAAAAA
>CAYVPT010000195.1:0-5328 GCA_964453865.1 uncultured Dehalococcoidaceae bacterium | reverse complement strand
ATCTGAATAAACCAGTTGGCGACTAATTTTTAAAGGAGCATTAAAATGGCTAAGTGTCTGATACTATGGGAAATGGAACCCGCTGTTATGCCTAAAGACCCGGCGGAGCAGATGGCCGTTCTTGGCAAACTGGGCATGATAACCAAGAACGCCCTAGACTCAGGTAAAGTGAAAGACTGGGGGATATTCGCTGGCGGCGGGGCCGGCTATACGATAATCGATGAGCCGGCGACCGAAACCCTCACCCGCGCCATGCAATTCACACCCTACATCAAGCTCCAGGTCAACCCGGTGCTGGGAATAAACGACGTGATGCAGGTCATGCAGTCCATGTCAAAATAAAGTCCCCCTAATATTAACCACGAGAGGGGGCGAAGCCCCCCTCCCTTTTCATCTTTAGCCTTCTTTAAAAGGCAGCGTCCACTTGGAACCGGCATTGTTCTGGAAGAACCTGTCGCCGAACTCACCCGCCAGGTAAGCCGATGCTTTAAAGCCGGTACAGTGGGAAACACCCAGGTACTGCACCCCCATCTCGCGTAAAGCTACTCCCGTGTTTTCCAGGCGTTCCGGACTCGCGTGGATAAGATGCGTACCGCCGATAGCAGCGTAGATTAACTCTTTGCCGGTTACCTTCTTGGTCTGCATCAGGGTATTGACGATGCCATGATGAGCGCACCCCAGGATAACCACCAGCCCGTATTCGGTATCGATAATCATGGCGAGGTCGTCATCGAGGGGATCCTGTTTCAGTTCTTCGCCCTCTTTGACGCAGAGATACTTTTCTATTACCTCGTAGTCCGTTACCATGGGGATTTCTCCGGTAGTCATGATATGTTCGGAGAGTTTAACCGGCTTTTTCGACAGGTTGAAATAGGTGCCATTCACTTCCAGGGCTTCCCTCACATAAGGAATACCGACATATCGCTTGGGGGTATTATCCAGGCTGCCGTATTTCCTCGCCCAGACATCCGGATGGGCGATAATTTCCTTCCCGCCGGTTCTGTTCAATACCTCTAACAGCCCGCCGGTATGGTCGTAATGACCGTGACTCAACACGATACGGTCGACGTCAGCCAGGTCAACTTTCATAAGCTCGGCATTGGGTACAGCGGCCCTCCCGCCGCCGGTATCGAAGAGTATTTTCTGTCCGTCGGCCTCCACAAGCATACTGAGGCCCCATTCTCCCAGAACGCCGGCACCTGCCGTGTTCTCCGCCAGTGTCGTAATTTTTATTTCCATATTTCCCTCCCGATTAGCTATAGCGGCCAGCCGAGCCACTCGAAGACGCCTATCATTCTTAAACCTATATAGAACAGGACGAGGATGAAGATATACGTGAGTGTTTTTTTCGGCACCCTGTGAGCGGTAGCCGCCCCGAACTGCGCCATGATGGCGCCGGGTATAGCCAGCAGCACCCAAGATGTAAGGTTAACGTAGCCGATTGAATATGACAGCCGGTCAGCCACCCCGATGCCGTTGATAATATAGCCGGCAATACCGCCCAGGCTCGTGAAAATCATTATCGCCAGTGAGTTCGCCACGGCATGATGCATCTTGAATTTCAGTATTATCACCAGTACCGGTATCAATAAAACCCCGCCGCCCACGCCCAGCAGACCGGAAAACAGGCCTATGGGAATTGCCCAGACGGCCCATAATAGAGGCCTGTTTCCGGGTTCGGCATCGATTTTCTCACGAGTGGCGATAAACATCCTGATACAGCTGATAATAGCGATTGCCCCGAAGGTTATCTTGAGAGCGTTACCGGGTATATGTGTTGCCAGCGTCGCCCCGCCGAAAGCGAAAACCAGGCCGCACCCACCCATGATAACGGCTACCCGCCATTCGACGGCCTTTTCTCGATGGTGCCTCCAGGCAGCGCTGATAGCCGTCGTCAGCACCACCAGAAGACTGGTGCCGAAAGCCGTCTTGATGGCCACGTCCGGCGAAAGACCCATGTTGGTATAGACGAGATATTGCAGCGGCGTCATGATAAAAGCCCCACCCAACCCCAGCATGCCGCCGGCAAAACCCGCCACGGTGCCGGTCACCAGCAATATGAATATGTTTATCGCAGACACTTCTTATTACTTACCCAGTTTCTCTTTGACGGCTTTTATCTTCCCCTCCATGGCTAAAGGCTTGTCCCGTCTTTCATCGATGCGCATGGTCGTCACCACCCTCTTCGCCCCCGCATCGAAGGCGGACTCGTGCATTCTCTGTGCCAGATACAATATATGCTGGAGGTCGCCCTCGATTATGGTGTTCATTGGCGTAAGCTGGTACTTGATATCCGGCTCTTCTTGCAGTATCTTCACTGCTCTAGCCACGTATTCACTCACCGAAGGCGACTGCGTCCCCACCGGCACGACACTGATATCGATAATCGCCATTGTCCCGTACCTCCCATATCATTCTATCTTATTTCGGAGTCGCCGATAGTAACTCTCGGAAAGGTAAAGAGCCGCCAGGGGATTATGCCCGAAAACCCTGTCCTTGACGGCGATAACCGTCAGCGGCACCTCACAGTACTTGATGAACAGTGTATCGTGCCCGATGCAGAGTCCCAACATGACCGCCAGGTCTACCTTCGACCGGTTGATAATCATCGCCTGGGCGATGGGATTGCACATGCTCTCCCAGTCGTCCGGCAGGGCTATCTTCTTATCGGACGGGATGCCGATTTTTTCCTTCTGGATGGCGCCCGTCTTGCACTGGACGGTAACGACCTCGAACCCGTTGTTCTCCAAGATTTGAGAAAGAAGACCCGCCTCTTTGAACAGTCCTCCGCAGTGGGCGATGCCGATTCTTTTATAACCGCACTTCCGCGAGAACTGAATCAACTCCTCGACGCGGGGCAGCCTCGTCCGCAGTCCGTCGGGCAGGCGCTCGTAGCACTCGGCTTCCTGTACGGAAGCCAGCCGGGCGAACTCATTAACTTCGGGCTTATTATATTCAGCCATTGCCTCGCTGTACACCCCGGGCATGAGTTTCATGGGACAAAAAGCGGGTGCTTTTTCTAGTGATATTGGCCCGTCGCTCGCTTTAGCGCCCATATTCTCACATACCCGGGTGGGACATTTGGCGCATTGCGGATAATCCTTTTTCATCATACCTTACCTCATTTCACTGTCCTGAGTTTATTCTAGACAGTTAACGGATAAAAGACAAACAAACACGACGGGAAACACTGCCGGACCTATATCCCGTATCCCCGGCATTTGTGCTTCTTGACTTTTGATACTAAATAAGATAAACTTACTGCTGTAAAGCGACATATTACCTTTAATATATAATGTATCTTTTTCCTCAGTGTTTTCCCGACCAAAAACATGATATAATTATGCCAGAAGCAAGGTGCGCATGAAGATAGCTATCAGCGGTAAAGGTGGTGTTGGCAAGACTCTCCTTTCCGCTTTTCTTTCGCATACATTTGCCGATTCCGGCTATTCCGTCATCGCCATCGATGCCGACCCGGACGCTAATCTGGCAGCCACCCTCGGTTACTCCCACCTGGAGGAAATGACCCCCATATCCGAACTCGAAGACCTCATCGAAGAGCGTGTGGGAGTAAAACCCGGAACACCCGGGGCCTTCTTCAAGCTGAACCCGAAAGTCGACGACCTGCCGGAAAAATACGCCATAAAGATGGATGGAATCAAAATCATGGCCATGGGGCGGATAAAGAGGGGCGGCACCGGCTGCTACTGCTCGGAGGGGGCGCTGCTTCAGGCCCTGGTGAGCCACCTGCTGCTGCAGAGGGACGAGGTGGTTATCCTGGACATGGAGGCGGGCATCGAGCACCTCTCGCGCGGCACGGTAAAAGCCGTGGACAAGCTGATTATCGTGGTGGAACCCGGCCGACGCAGCCTAGAAACCGCCGGGACAATACGGAAACTTGCCCGTGACCTGGGCTTAAACAATATCGCCGTCGTCGGCAACAAGATAAGAAACGAAGCCGATAAAGAATTCATCAAGACCAACCTCAGGGATGTAGAAATACTCGGATTCCTTGATTACGACCCTGCCATCAACGATGCCGACCACGCCAATCTTTCCCTTTTTACCGCCTCCCCCCAAATAGCGAAAGAGGTCAAGAGCATCTACAACAAACTCCTGATAGCCAGCCGACAAACTGGCATAGAGGCCGCCAGCGGCACTAGAAAGGCGAAAGAACAATAAATACAAATCCGGTATTACGAATAACGGAAACACTTCCGAAGAATTCGTTCGGTATACCTGTTCTTTTTTCTGGCAAATTTTCAACCGGCATTACCGGTAAATAATAACGTAAAAAATAATATTTCAAGGAGGGTTTTGTTAGTGGCTTACGATGCGGTAAAAATGAAGGATTGGCAAATCTCTGAAGCGGCTGAAGAAAATATGCCGACTCCGGATGAGTGGCGGGAGAAACTGGCGCTGCAGAAAGACGAATTACTCGCCTACGGAAGAATCGCCAGGCTCGACTTTCTAAAAATCATCAACCGTCTCAAGGATAAAAAGGACGGTAAATACATCGAGGTCACGGCGATAACCCCGACGCCGCTGGGCGAAGGCAAGAGTACCACTTCCTGCGGTCTGATGGAAGGAATGGGCAAGCGCGGCTGGAACGTCGGCGGCGCCCTGCGCCAGCCATCGGGCGGTCCCACGATGAATATCAAAGGAACGGCCGCCGGCGGCGGCAACGCTCTCCTGATACCCATGACCGAATACTCCCTGGGTCTTACCGGCGATATCAACGATATTATGAACGCGCACAACCTGGCCATGGTGGCACTCACCGCCAGAATGCAGCACGAGCGCAACTACGACGACGAGCAGCTGGCCCGCCTGACCAAGATGCCCCGCCTGAACATCGACCCGACACGGGTGGAGTTCGGCTGGATTATCGATTTCTGCGCCCAGAGCCTGCGCAACATCATCATCGGACTCGGCGGGAGGATGGACGGCTTCACCATGCAGTCGAAGTTCGGCATCGCCGTCAGCTCCGAGCTGATGGCCATGCTGTCTATCGTCACCGACCTGGCCGACCTGCGCAAACGCATGGATGAAATTACCCTAGCCTACGACAAGAAGGGTAAACCGATAACCACCGGCAACCTCGAGGTAGGCGGCGCCATGACCGCCTGGATGCGCAACGCCATCAACCCCACGCTGATGTGCACCGTCGAGTACCAGCCCTGCTTTGTGCATGCCGGACCTTTCGCCAATATCGCCGTTGGGCAATCTTCCATCATCGCCGACCGCATCGGCCTGAAAATGTTTAACTACCATGTCACCGAGAGCGGCTTCGCCGCCGATATCGGCTTCGAGAAGTTCTGGAACGTC
>CAYVPT010000194.1:0-5355 GCA_964453865.1 uncultured Dehalococcoidaceae bacterium | reverse complement strand
TATATCTCCTTCGTGCGGACTAAAGAGGTAGCCGGGTTCGACTTTGTGATGCTGTACGAAAGCATGAAGAAAGGTCCCTACCGCATTGGCCCCGATCCCTTCAAACCCCACACCCACCCCACCACCCAGGTGATGATGTTCATGGGCACCGATACTGATGATTTAACCGACCTCGGGGCTGACTTCGAAATATGCCTCGGGAAGGATATGGAACACTATACTTTCAATAAATCAACGGCTATCCTGGCACCTCCGTTTGTACCTCACTGGCCAGGCGGCATAGTCAAACTGACCCGCCCGATAATCATGGCGGACATCCACCCATTTGGTAATGACCACTAGAAAACAGGAAGATAATCATGTTTAAAGTAAGATGTAAACTCATTTCTTTTGAAGGTGATGAAGCCACTCATCCCTGCCACTTTAACTATAAAATCGGCGATGAGTTCTACTACGACGGGGTGAACTTCACCGGCCGGGTATGTCCCGGCCTGCTGGCATCAATGACGCCGGTAATCCACGGCGTCTACATGCTGGGAAACAAGTATTTCGAGAATGTTATGTACCGCTATCGCGGCCATGACACCCGCGACCCCGCCATGGCGAAGTACGACGGCGTGGGGTTCCGTTCCCTGAAACCACCACCGGCGGACATGTCCAGAGCCAGGGGCGGCCATTTCGTCTGCGGGGATACCAGAATCCTGGCGCATTTCAGCTGCGAGCCGGTGGACATCAGCGACAGCGAGTACGCCCTGCCCTTCTACCGGAGAGAGCTCGCCATACTGGAGAAAATCGAAAAGGAACCGGGGATAAAGACCGGTGAAATCCTCGACAGGTTTACGGATTTCGAAAAGGAGAAGATTTCCCCGCCGCTGACCCCAGCTTTGCTGAGAGTCCTGCTGGACGCCTTGGCCGATATGGAATACATCGAGATACGCGAAGGCAAGGCTTATGCCACCGGCCGGCAGCCGCCGAGCCGGCCCCCAACAGGATAGATACAGCCGTTTACTACTGGAGATATTTATAAGTGACCGATTTCAAGCATATTTTTACACCCGTGAAAATCGGCCGGTTGACGGTAAAAAACCGCATCGAGAAGGCCCCCTGCGTGCCATTCCTGGCCGGCATCGACGGCGATGTTACCCGCGAACTCATCGAGTGGGAAAAGTCGTTCGCGCGGGGCGGGGCGGGCATCGTGACCATCGGCGATTCCCCCATCATGGACGAAATCGCATCTAAAGCCGGTCACATTCTGAGTCTCGGCACGGATAAGACCGTCGGCGCCCTGAGCCGTCTGGCGGAGGCTATCCAAAGATACGGCGCTAAAGCCTCTATCGAGCTTACCTACTTCGAGCCCGGCAAACGGTATTCCCCCAACGATTTCACGCCGGAAGAAATTAAATATATTATTGATAGTTATGCCCGGGCCGCTTTCCGCTGCCTGGCCGCCGGCATGGATATGATTCTAATTCACGGCGCCCACGGGCATCTCATCAGCCAGTTCCTTTCCACCCGCCGGAACGCCCGTAACGATACCTACGGGGGTGACTTCGCCGGTCGCGCCAGGTTCGCCACCGAGGTCCTCGAAGCCATCCGGGATAAAGTGGGCGACGGACTCGCCATAGAGTACCGCATCAGCGCCGATGAGCTGGTGCCCGGCGGGTTGTCCATCGAAGAACAGCTGGAGTTCGTTAAAAGCATCCAGGATAAAATCGACCTCATTCACGTGTCGGTGGGCAATCTCTTCGAACCCGGCGTAGGCCACCTGATGATTCAGCCAGCCTACGTTCCCCGCGGCGTCAACGTTCATTACGCCGCAAGGTTCAAGAAAGAACTGGACATACCGGTTACCGCTCTGGGTTCTATCGATGTCGTCATGGCGGAAAAGATAATCGCCGGAAACCAGGCGGATATGGTGGCGATGAACCGCGCTTTTATCGCCGACCCGGACTGCGTTAATAAGGCCCGGCAGGGCCGGGAAGACACTATCCGACCCTGCATACGCTGTAATACCTGCATCGCCCGGGCGCACCCGTTTTATTTACCCGTCCGCTGCGCCGTCAATCCGGTTTCCGGTCGGGAAGCCGAGTTCGTTGATATCCCGCCCCCCGCCAGAAAAAAGAAAGTCGTTATCATCGGCGGAGGTCCGGCCGGTATGGAAGCCGCCAAGGCTGCCGCCGGCGCCGGACATGACGTGGTGCTTTATGAGAAAGACGCAAGTCTCGGCGGGACTCTGATCCAGGCCGCCGCGGCGCCCTTTAAGACGGATATGAAGCAGTACCTGGACTGGGCTATCCGTACTACACTGGACTCGCCGGATATTACGGTTAAGCTGTCCACCACAGCCACTTCTCAGGTGATTAAGGCTGAAAAACCGGACGCTCTAATTATCGCCGCTGGCGCCTCGCCCCTCGTCCCCCGCCTGCCCGGTATCGACGGTAAAAACGTCGTTCTGGCGGGAGACGTGGTTGCCGGCAATGTGCAGGTTGGCGATAAAGTACTGGTGGCGGGCGCCGGGCTGACCGGCTCCGAGACCGCCCTTCACCTGACGCAGCAGGATAAAAAGGTCACCTTAATCGATATGCTTTCTTTAGAGCAAATTGACAGCAACGCTGCTTTTACGGATACTCGCTACCTGCGGAGTATGCTCGATGAGCTGGGTGTAAAAACAATAACCGAAGTACGCCTTGAGTCCGTTAACGGTACCGCCGCCGTCGTCACTGATAAAAACGGGGAACGTTCTGAAATCCCCTGTGATACCGTCGTTCTGGCTCTGGGTATAGTACCTCGTTCCAACATCATTGGTCAGTTCCAGGGCTCGGCCCCTGATATATCAGTTGCCGGGGACTGCTATAATCAGAGAGGCAATCTCTACAGCGCCGTCTCGGAGGGATTCTTCGCCGCGGTAGAAATCTGATTATGTAGTATTTCCCCACTCCCCACCCCTTCGGTGTTTATCTATTCCCACCCAGGCCTCCCTCGCGCCATCAACGGCTTATCCCGTAGTATTTTACCCCTCTCCCTTGATGGGAGAGGGCAGGGTGAGGGTGATTTTGTTCATTCCACCCAGGCCTCCCTCGTACCATCAACACCTTATCCCTTAAAATACAACCGTTTAATCCGTGGCGGCGGGGGGATAAGGATGCGGCCGTCCCTTATAACCAGGCACAACACTAGCCTTTTATACAATGAATCACCAAAAAGCAAGATTTCATTTGTAAATATTCCCCCTTCCTTTTCTAAAGGAAGGGGGCTAGGGGGATAGATTAAAATAATTCCATCAGGAGAGGGGGATACATATTCCTTCCCCCACCCTGCCCCTTCTTATGTTATCTATTCCCACCCAGGCCGCCCTCGTATCATCAGCGGCTTATCCCACAGTACTTCTTATCTAATTAGCTATTGATGACGCCCTCGGTTTTTAACGATTGTATTTCTGCGTCCGTCTTTTTCAGCACCGAGCCCAGAATCTCGTCGGAATGCTCCCCCAGCGCCGGAGCGCCCCGGTAGACTCTCCCCGGTGTTTCCGATAAATGAAACGGCGACCCCGCGATTTTTATCCTGCCTACCTCCTTCTGCTCGATTTCCACCAGCATGTTGCGATATTTAATCTGGGGGTCCTCGCAAATCTGTTTAATATTATTAACCGGGGAATAAGGGATGCCTTCCCTTTCAAAAACCTCCGCCCATTCCGCGTATTTTCTTTTCTCCATCTCCCCGGACAGAATGCCAATCAGGACTTCCCGGTTTTTATTCCTCAACGGATTCGTGCGGAATCTGGCGTCTTCGCTTAAGTCCTCCCTGCCCATCGCCGCGCACAACTGTATCCAGAGTTTATCGACGCCGATAGCAACGATAATCCAGTCGTCCTTTGTCTTGAATGCCTGGAAAGGTACAATGCTGGGGTGGGCTGTTCCCACCGGTCGCGGTATCTGCCCCTCCACGGAATAGCGGACGACGGCGTTTTCCATGATAGAAAAAAGTCCATCTACCATCGAGCCGTCATATCGCTGTCCCCTCCCCGTCAACGTCCGGCGGTAAATGGCTGCCAGAATACCGATGGCCGCCTGGTGACCGGCGATGATATCACCGATGGATGAACCGACCCGGCAGGGAGGGCCTCCCTCCGGGCCGGTAATACTCATCAGCCCGCTGTAGGCCTGCGCGACAACGTCATAAGCCGGCCGACTCGCGTATTCGGGGAGGGCATCGTGCCCGAAACCGGAAATCGAGGCGTATATTACCCTGGAATTGATACGCTGCACGTCCTCCCAGCCAAAGCCCAGGGCCTCCATGGTGCCGGGCCGGAAATTCTCCATCACAACGTCACCAACCTTGATGAGTTCTCTCAGTATCTCTTTCCCCTTTTCCTGCTTCAGGTCCAGCACCAGGCTTTTTTTGTTGCGGTTCAGGCTGATAAAATAGCCGCTGCGGTCTTTATCCACCCTGTCCATAAAAGGCCCGTATTCACGTGCGTCATCCCCCCGCGGTGGCTCGATGTGAATTATCTCCGCCCCCAGGTCGCCCAGAATCATTGTCGCCGTTGGCCCGGCCAGGACATGGCTCAGGTCAATCACCCGTACTCCCTTTAATGCTCCTTCCATCTTTAACCCCTTGTCTGCGCTGGTACTCCAGGACGCTTGTTTTATCACATGTTTCAAGGCTATTATATCACTTTATACACTCACGCCGGCCAGTCCCAACCCCTTTTGTAGAAGATACTATTTGCATCTGGTTTTTTACTCACCCCCTGCGTCCCCCTCTCGAACAGGATTATTCTTTTAACTCGATTTTCTATGATGTTCAAGAAGGAGAGAGTATATGAGAGGAGGCAAAGTCCCCTCTCTCCTGAACTCCCCTCTCTAGCTATAAGTATCTGTGGTTTCTTACCAGTGACTCTGGCTGGAGAGGGTCCAGAGGTGAGGCTTGAACGTATCAACCAAACACAAACGGAGCCAATAAAATAGATGGTTGACAATTCCAGAAATGTGGCTTATATTATAAAAAACCGTGTGTAAACAGTAATATCTGTATTTCGTTACAGAATATGGGGAATTCTGTAAATAACTTTAGGATATAATGGCGGAAAACCAAATCTTAATTAGCGAGGAGGTAGAGATAGTAAGCAAGAAACAAATAGAAAATTCTACGATACAGTATTTAAGAGGAGGAAAAATGAAAAAAGTTGTCTTTATTCTTTTAGCGGTAGTTCTTGTCGTCGGTATGCTGCTCGTCAGCTGCGGTGAAGAAGAACCAACCGCAACGCCAACGGCTACCCCGTCGGTAACGCCAACACCCACACAAACCCCTGAACCGACCGCACCCGAAGCGCCAAAGCCTTCTATTACCGCCACG
>CAYVPT010000193.1:0-5361 GCA_964453865.1 uncultured Dehalococcoidaceae bacterium | reverse complement strand
TCGGCGAGTCCAAGAGCGACTACGAGGTGGTCATCGAGATAGCTAAAAAGCTGGGTCTGGAGAAAGAATACACCGGGGGTAAATCTATCGAGGAATGGATAAAACACGGTTTCGACGAATCCGGCGTACCGGCAGCGGGCCTGTTTACCTGGAAGGAACTGTGTGAAAAGGACTACTACGTCATCCCCACCGACCCCGAATGGAAGAAATACCGGGCCGGCATGATAGAGTTCTACGAGGACCCCAAGAAGCATCCTATGACAACGCCGTCCGGATTAATCGAGTTTTATTCCAAGGGTCTGGCCGAGAACTTCCCCGACGATGAAGAAAGGCCCCCGGTGCCGCACTGGATACCTTACGGCGAATCCCATAAAGAAAGTCTGCTGCTGGACAGGGCCGAGAAATACCCGCTGCTGGTTTGTTCCAACCACCCGAGGTGGCGCGTTCATGCCCAGCTCGATGATATCAACTGGTTCCACGAGATAGTTACCGGCAAGGTCAGGGGACCGGACGGCTACCTCTATGAACCCGTCTGGCTTCATCCCTCGGATGCTAAAAAGAGGGGTATCGAGAGCGGCGACCTCTGCCAGATTTACAACGAGAGGGGTATCGTCCTCGCCGGCGCTTACGTCACTGAGAGAATCATGCCCGGCGTGGCCTACATCGACCACGGCGCCCGGTACGACCCCATCGTCCCCGGCGAGATAGACCGCGGCGGGGCTATCAACACCATCACGCCGCACCTGGGCACATCGCGGAACTGTCGCGGCGGCATGGTAGTCAGCGGGTTCCTGGTGGAGGTAGAGAAGGCTGACATGGACGACCTGAGACGGAAATACCCCGAGGCGTTCAGTCGACCCTATCACCGGGGTTCCGGGCTTGATTTCAATAGAGTAATTGATGGAGGTGAGCAGAAATAATGAAAGCGATGGTCATAGACATCAACAAGTGCAACGGGTGCTACAACTGTCAGATAGCCTGTAAAGATGAGCATGTGGGGAATGACTGGACACCCATAGCCAAGCCCCAGCCCGATATCGGGCAGTTCTGGATGAAGGTCACCGACGTCGTGCAGGGGAGCGTTCCCAAGGTACGGGTAAGGTACATGCACGATATCTGCCAGCACTGTGACGAAGCCCCCTGTATCCCCGCCTGCAAGTCGAAGGCTATCTATAAGAGGGACGACGGTATAGTGATAATAGACCCGGATAAATGCACGGGAAGCCGGAACTGTATAGACGCCTGTCCGTACGATGTCATCTACTTCAACAGTGATTTAAACATATCGCAGAAATGCACGATGTGTGCTCATCTCCTTGATGACGGGTGGAAGGTACCGCGGTGTGTGGATGCCTGTCCTACGGAGGCTCTCAGGTTCGGTGAGGAAGCGGAGTTAAAGGAATATATCGACCAGGCGGAAATACTAAAACCGGAAGCCAAGGCCAAACCGCGGGTGTATTACATCGGGCTGTTGGACAAGTATTTCGTGGCCGGAGCTGTGTACGACCCCGAGGCAGACGAATGTCTGGAGGGGGCGACGGTCACGTTAACAGACTCAAAGGGGAAGAAGGTAGGGACGCTAAAGACGGACAATTATGGTGACTTCTGGTTTGAGAGGCAGGAGCCGGGGATATACAGCGTCAAGGTAGAGATGGCGGGATATCTCGCCCGCAATATAGACAATGTTGATGCCTCTAAAGACGTCAACGTGGGAGATATCCCCTTATATAAGGGATAATCGCAAGCTGTTTGGATAACATTTCATATCCCGTGTGCCAGCGGCTCGGGTCGCTGATAAGTGCATTACGAACTCAATGCGTGGCAGGTGGTGCTGTCTGCCCTTAAGGCGTTATCTTCTGGAACGAGGCAAAAAAACTTCCCCAGAAGCTTACCCTCTGCGCCCATCTCCTCGATGCGGGCTGGAAAGAGCCCCGCTGTGTCGAGATGTGCCCCACCGGCGCGTTGGCTTTCGGCGACCTGGACGACCCCGCCAGCCGGGTATCCCGACTCATCGCTTCGGGTAATACGGAGTCGCAGCATCCCGAATATAAGCTCAACGAAAAAGTGGTCTATATCGGTCTGCCCAAGAAGTTCGTGGCTGGGACGGTTGTCTATGGTGACACTGACGAATGCGCCGCAGGTGCCGCGGTTTCTTTAGTCGGCAGTGGTAAACGGCTGACGGAAGAGGCCGACACTTTCGGCGATTTTGAGTTCGAAGGCCTGGCTGATAACGCGGATTGCACCGTGAAAATCGAATCTAAAGGCTATAAGTCGAAAGAGATTCCGGTAAAGACAGGGACCGATATATACCTAGGCGTTATAACTCTCCAGCAGTTGTTTAGTAAATAATTGTTTGGTGTCATTCCAAACCACCAATTGTCATTCCCGCGAAGGCGGGAATCCAGTGGAGGATGGGTAATCTGGATTCTCGGGTCAAGCCCGAGAATGACATATTATAAATCTCTCATGTAACTGTTTGACAGGGACTGAAACGGAAATATATCATTGTAACGTCGTTGGTTCCTGCGCAGTATTTTACATTAGTCTTACGGGAGGTGAGCAGAAATAATGAAAGCGATGGTCATAGACATCAACAAGTGCAACGGGTGCTACAACTGTCAGATAGCCTGTAAAGATGAGCATGTGGGGAATGACTGGACACCCATAGCCAAGCCCCAGCCCGATATCGGGCAGTTCTGGATGAAGGTCACCGACGTCGTGCAGGGGAGCGTTCCCAAGGTACGGGTAAGGTACATGCACGATATCTGCCAGCACTGTGACGAAGCCCCCTGTATCCCCGCCTGCAAGTCGAAGGCTATCTATAAGAGGGACGACGGTATAGTGATAATAGACCCGGATAAATGCACGGGAAGCCGGAACTGTATAGACGCCTGTCCGTACGATGTCATCTACTTCAACAGTGATTTAAACATATCGCAGAAATGCACGATGTGTGCTCATCTCCTTGATGACGGGTGGAAGGTACCGCGGTGTGTGGATGCCTGTCCTACGGAGGCTCTCAGGTTCGGTGAGGAAGCGGAGTTAAAGGAATATATCGACCAGGCGGAAATACTAAAACCGGAAGCCAAGGCCAAACCGCGGGTGTATTACATCGGGCTGTTGGACAAGTATTTCGTGGCCGGAGCTGTGTACGACCCCGAGGCAGACGAATGTCTGGAGGGGGCGACGGTCACGTTAACAGACTCAAAGGGGAAGAAGGTAGGGACGCTAAAGACGGACAATTATGGTGACTTCTGGTTTGAGAGGCAGGAGCCGGGGATATACAGCGTCAAGGTAGAGATGGCGGGATATCTCGCCCGCAATATAGACAATGTTGATGCCTCTAAAGACGTCAACGTGGGAGATATAGAGCTTTACAAGAAAACGTAGTTAAATCGATTTAATTCTAAAATACGCTTAGGGGTGCGATATGCCAGATAAAGTAAGAACCATAGTCAAAGGACTTTCCTTCGGCGGCGTTACCGAGGATGCCAACGCCGGCATGGTCGATGTTAAAGACGGCAAGATTGTCAGAATCCGGCCCTTACACTTCGACTGGAAGTATACGCGAGAACAGATGAGGCCGTGGAAGATAGAAGCGCGCGGTCAGACCTTCGAACCTACCATGAGGACACTGCTGCCTCCTTACTCTATAGCCTATAAAAACCGTGTTTACTCTCCCAACCGGGTTATGTACCCATTAAAGAGGGTCGATTGGAATCCCGACGGAGAAAGAAATTCGCAGAACCGGGGCAAGAGCCGGTACGTCAGGATATCCTGGGATGAAGCCACGGATATTATCGCCGCTGAGATAAAAAGGATACAGAAGAAGTACGGACCGACGGCGATTCTAGCGCAGGCCGACGGGCATGGCGAGACGAAGACCGTCCACGCTGCCCACGGGTGCTGCCGCCGGCTGCTGCGGTTGATGGGCGGCTATACCTGGCAGACCAGGAATCCGGATAGCTGGGAGGGGTGGTACTGGGGCGCCAAGCATGTCTGGGGCTGTGAACCGGTAGGCAAGCAGCGAAATAATACCAATAGTCTTCCTGATATTGCTGAACACTCTGAAATGATTTTATTCTGGGGGTGTGACCCCGAGACCACCACCTGGGGGTGGGGAGGCCAGACGGTCAGCCGGTTTTGCTACTGGTTCACTGATCTGGGAATCAAGCAGATATACATCTGCCCGGACCTGAACTACGGCGCGGCCGTCCACGCCGATAAGTGGATTCCCATCCTCCCCAATACCGATGCCGCTCTGCACCTGGCGATAGCGTATTTCTGGATTACCGAAGGGCTCTATGACAAGGAATATATCAAGGCACATGCAGAGGGATTCGATAAATTCGAGGAATATGTCCTGGGTAAGGAAGACGGTATTCCCAAGACGCCTACCTGGGCATCGAAAATAACTGGCGTGCCGACCCGGATAATCAAGGCATTAGCCAGGGAGTGGGCGTCCAAAGCAACCTCGATATCTCACAGCAACGGCGGTCCCGGCGTCAGGAGTCCGTATTCGACGGAGCCCTGCCGGCTGGAGGTCTGCCTGCTGGGTATGCAGGGACTGGGCAAACCGGGACGTCATCAGTTGACGATGATTGAGTGGGGAATTTTCGGGGGGTGGAATCCGCCGAACTGGTTAGTCGGCGATGACACCAACCCGGCCCCCGGGCCGATGGTCTATCCGAGCGTGGTAGAAGCGAACCGGGGGTTTACCGAGCCGGACATGCCGCAGCAGATTATTCCCAAGCTGCTTATTCACGAGGCTATCCTCAATCCTCCCCTGAAATGGTACGGCAACACGATGTGCCGCTACCTGGTGGAAGACCAGTTCGTGCAGTACAAATACCCCGCCGATGGCTGTGTTGAAGTACGCATGATATGGACGGATACCCCTTCATGGATGTCCTGCTGGAACGGCGGCAACCGTATGGCGGATGCTTTCCGGAGCCCGCAGATAGAGTTCGTCCTGGCGCAGCACCCCTGGATAGAGAACGACTGTGAGTTCGCTGATATTATCCTGCCGGCCACCACTAAATTCGAGACGGAAGATATCCAGGTGGATGTGTTTACCGCGGAATTCCGGTCTATCTTCCTGGATGGCAAATGCGTCGAGCCCCGGGGAGAATCGAAGAGTGATTATGAAATCGTCTGTGCTATCGCCGAGAAGCTGGACATGCTCGAAGAGTACACCGGTGGCGAAACCGAGGCGGGGTTGATCAGGAAGGGTTTTGAGACCTCGGGTGTGCCTCAGGCAGGCCTCTGCGACTGGCAGGAGTTCAAGGAAAAGGGGTACTACGTCATCCCGACCAATCCCGACTGGAAGAAAAAAGATGTCGGTATGAGGAAGTTCTATGA
>CAYVPT010000192.1:0-5367 GCA_964453865.1 uncultured Dehalococcoidaceae bacterium | reverse complement strand
ACGCTTTTTCTTTCCCCGGGCTGATAATACGAAGTGGACGATAATAACCAGCGTTAAGGCAATGCCGGCCGCATACGAGAGGTAGGACTGGTGCGCAGGCATCATTACCAGGAAAGTGATGAAGAGGCCGAAGATGATAGCAGTGATAATACCTGTTTTAAGCATTGTCTCTTTCCCGTTCCCGGTACGTATTAACGGGGAACATCCGCCCTTGTCGCATCATCCAGGTATTGCCTCGAAAAATCGGTCAGGTCTTTAGTTTCCAGAATCTTGATACGCTGATAATCGGCAAACTGCCTGGCTTCCCCACTCAGCTTGGGGACACTGATAATGAGCTTATCCCGTATACCGGCATCATAGGCGGCGGAGTCGAACTTGATGACGGTATTGACATCGTTCCCCTGAACACTATCTTTAGTGATAACGGACGCGGCGATGGTGTGGTTCATAATGCCGTCGTCTTTCTGGGCATAGAAGTCCAGGATATGCTCGGCGCCGGACCTGCCCTTGAGCTTATACTTTTCCTCGACACGATAGCCTTTCTTCTCCAGAAGCCATCTCAGCCAGCCCCTGGGCCCGAGTTTGGCCAGGTCAGGCTCAACCCCTGCATCCGAAGGCGGTGTTTCCCGGTCATCGCCAGCTTCCATAGGGCCTGCCTGCCGTGACGATAAATGCCGGAGTTCATCTAGGCTGTACACCCTGATGCTCTGTCTCTCGGCGAATTTGGCAGCTTCCGGGTTAAGCCCGGGAACGGCGATAACCATTTTACTATCGATTCCGGCATCGTATATTTTACTATCGAAGCCGAAAAGCGAGTCGATACTCACTTCCGTTTCATTATCCGGAGCCGCCAGGATACCGATGGCGACGCTGTGCTTGGTTATCGGGTCTTCCACGCTCGCCAGGAGGTCGATAGTATGGCTGGCTCCGGAGCGCCCCTTAACCCTGACCGACTCCTGAACGGTGTAGCCCAGAAGCTGCAGGCAATCGATTAGCTGTCTTTTCGGCTCAAACTCAAACTCCAACCGCTTGCGGTGGGCCTCGTTGAGGCGGTACGAATATAGGGGAAAACGGCGCAGTTCTTCAAGGGAATATACTTCATCCATTTTCAAGCAGCGGCATTTAATCACCGGCGAAGGAAATACTTCGTGACAGGCATTACAAACATAGCGCGCCCCCGGTTTGCGATAGTCAGTCCCGATCAGCTTGATTTCCCGGCGGCATTTAGGGCAGACCTGCTTGAATCCCGACGTAAACTCGTCCTCAAGTCCGATATAGCCGCAATGGAAGTGCTCGATTAGCTGTCCCCGGGATACCTCACCCGAATCGCAGTAGGGGCACCTTTCAACCGGCATGAGCTGGACCGAACCGGCCGGAGTGGTCAAAATCGTCTGGTATTCCTCTTTCAAAAGAAGTCCTTCCTTAGCCAAGGCTTCCAGAATCAGGATTGTTTGTTTTCCCGAAGTCCCCAGAGCCTCGTCGGCTTCATGATACGAGAAACCATCTTTGAGACAGAGGTCAACCTCCGGCTGTATCCAGTTAGCTGTTCTGGCCAGCAGGCCGCCGATGAGTTTAGCCGCACGAGGGTCCTGCCACATGGTGGATTTTACGCTGGTGACAGTCCCGGGGTCGGTAACGGTTTGAGCGACGGTATCCCCATCCTGCTCGGTTATATCCAGCACGTCTACCTGGACTTTTTTGGGGGCTTTTTCCTTCTTATTGTTTCTCATGTGCTTTCTACCTCTCCGACGAGAACTCTGGTTCTACGCCAGGTACATTCGAAGTCTATTTACACTCGGCTATTTCGGGCTCCAGAGACGATATCAATGACCCCTTTATCACCCTTTCAAACGTACATTTCGTGAATATTGCTAACTAAATTCTACTATTCATCACATATACTAAGCATAAATATTCATTAACAAGGTGTTAATTATCCGTAAACAAAAAACTACATAATAAGTGAAACGGGGCTGTCAGTAAGAATACGGGATAAGCCGCGAATGATGCAGGGCTGTTGGGGCGGGAAAAGATATAAAACGAGGGTGTAGGGGAGATTAGGTTGGGGTGAGAACCTGACAGCCAGGGGTCAACCGGAAGCAGGTTTGCCGAGTGAGGCGAGTCAGTGTATAATTAGGCTGGCGGGGCGTAGCGCAGCCTGGTAGCGCGCCGCGTTCGGGACGCGGAGGTCCCCGGTTCAAACCCGGGCGCCCCGACCATCTTATTCCACTCCCTTTTTCGCTTCCTCCCACAAATCATCCAGTTCGCTAAGTGAGAGCTTATCCAGGCTCAGGTCGCGCCGGCGGCAGAGTTCTTCCATGTAAGAAAAGCGTTTATAGAACTTACGGTTGGCTTCCCGGAGGGCCGATTCGGAGTCGATTTCCAGCCAGCGGCCGTAATTGACCAAGGTAAACAGCAGGTCGCCGAACTCCCGGGCTTTTTCCTCCGGACTGTCGGCCTCTTTTATCTCCTTTATTTCTTCGATGAGCTTATCAATGACTCCCTCGATATTCTCCCATTCGAAGCCGACCCGGACCGCCCTTCTGGAGATTTCGTAGGCGTAGGCCAGTGCCGGCATATCTTCCGGTACACCCTCAAGTATAGAAGCATCCTCTGGCCTTTCCTCCCGCTTGAGAGCTTCCCAGTTATGCATCACTTCCTCGGCTGTAGCCGCCTTACCGGAGCCGAAGACGTGTGGGTGGCGGTGGATTATCTTGGTGGCGATGCCTTCGATAACGTCGGCTATTTCAAACTCCCCGCTGTCCCTGGCTATCTGAGCATGCAGCACAATCTGCAGAAGAAGGTCGCCGAGCTCCTCACAAAGCTCAACGGAATTAGCGTTATCGAGGGCCTCCAGCACCTCGTAACACTCCGAAAGCAGGTTGGCCCGGAGCGTTTGATGGGTCTGCTGTCGGTCCCAGGGACAGCCGTCCGGGGCGCGGAGACGGGCGATTATTTCCACCAGCGTTTTAAAACTCCTCAGGTCTTTCGGCAAAACAGTCATACCTCCATAAATACAGGTCGGTTATATTTACTCATATGCGCATATGCGCAATTGCGTTATTACACTAACAGGGCAGCACCGCTCCGATAAAGTCCCGCTGCCCCCGGAGAAACTCGGCGGCGGTCATGACGCGTTTGCCTTCGAGCTGGACTCTGACCACACCCAGAATGCCCTCGCCGGTACCGATACCCAGTCCCCCGTCATAACCGGGCATATTTACCACCCGCCCGGCGGCAACCGATACGTCCGCATTGAGAGGCACAGATTCTATAATTTTGAACAGTTTACCCCGCCAGGTGGTGTAAGACCCCGGCCAGGGGTCAAAAGCGCGTATCCTCCGCCAGATAGTTACCGCCGTCTGACGCCAATCAATCTCCCCGTCTTCTTTGTTAATCTGACCGAAGTAGCTGGCCCCGGCTTCATCCTGGTCACGCGGCTTTATTTCACCACGCCGCCATCCATCCAGAGCCTCCAGGAGGATACGGGCTCCGATCACGGAAAGCTTTCCGGTCAGTATTCCGGTATTATCGCCGGCCAGTATGGGAACCGCCGCAGCGGCCAGGACAGGCCCGGTATCCAGCTTTTTTCTGACAAGCTGAATAGTGACCCCGGTGAAATCGTCGCCGGCCAGTATCGCCGCCGCTACCGGTGAAGCCCCGCGGTGCCGCGGCAGCAGAGAAAAGTGGACGTTCAGACACTGGTAATGGGGTATATCCAGGACCGATTGTGGTAGAATCTGACCGTACGCACAGATAACGATGACATCGGGTTTATAACCGGCCAGTTCCGCCAATGCTTCGGGCGACCTCAGGTCGGACACCTGTACCACGGGCAATCCCATCCGCCCGGCAGCTTCTTTAACCGGCGGGCAAATCAGGGTACGGCCCCTTCCGGCGGCTCTATCCGGCTGGGTGTAAACCGCCACAACATCATACCCATTAAGGACAAGAGTCTCCAGGGAGGGTACGGCAAACTCGGGGGAACCCATGAAAACGACGTGCATTTTAAGCCTCCAGATGCAAAAATTCTATCATTAATTAAAATTTTCAACAACTTTTTCTATATCAGGCTGGCGACCTATGAAAACCGACAAAAATGGCAGGTATTATGAGGTTTTAAGGGGGAAAGGGGATGGTTGTCGGCTCTAAAAATGCTTTATCAGGTCGGCCATTACGGCCTAAAAGATTTGCCAAGGGATGGACGACAGGAGTATCCTAGGGGTTGTTCATTTATTAAACATTTGTTAACTTTTTTACGCCACAGAATCCGCCGGGATAGGCGGAAAATCCAGCAATAATGGCAAGAGCAGACTTGTAATTATTATCAGGATGGGGGGTTTTTTTGTCCGCGAGCCGGTAAAGCGGGCATTCGAAACGCTTATATGAACTCTACCCGAACCCGCACAACCCAGGAAATCTGGGAGACCGCCCTAGGTGAACTCCAGGTACAGGTCAGCAAGGCGAATTACCGTACCTGGCTGAGAAAGACAGACGGATTAAGTTACAAAGACGATAAATTTGTTATCGGCGTCCCCAACACCTTCGCGGCGGAGTACCTGGAGAAGAACCAGCGCTCTCTCATCGAAAAAGCCCTCAGCGGCCTGGTCTCGCCTAATGTACAGGTAGTATTTCAGGTTAACGGAAAGTCACATCTCAACACAACCGATACCGGGGCTACGGTAATGCCAGTACCCGAACCTGTTTATACTAGGCTTAATCCGAGTTATATTTTCGATTTCTTCGTCGAGGGCAGCGGCAACCGCTTGGCGCGCGCCGCCGCAATATCCGTAGCCCAGAACCCTGGGCACAGCTATAATCCGCTGTTCATCTACGGCGGAGCAGGTCTGGGCAAAACACACCTGTTGCACGCCATCGGTCAGGCGGCCACCGCCAACCACATCAACGTTATCTGCACCAGCGCCGAGCAGTTCACCAACGAGTTTGTGTCCGCCCTGCGCGAGAAGAATACCGAGGAATTCCGCAACAAATACCGCAGCATCGGCATGCTGCTTATCGATGATATCCAGTTCATCAGCGGCAAGGAACAGACCGAGGAAAGCTTTTTCCATACGTTTAACGAGCTGCATAACACCAACCGGCAGATAGTCATTACCAGCGACTGTCCACCCAAGACGATGCCGCTGCTCGAGGAGCGTTTACGTTCCCGATTCGAATGGGGCCTGATTGTCGATATCCAGCCGCCGGACTACGAAACGCGCCTGGCTATTCTGGAGTCAAAAGCACGGCAGAAAGGCGTCAGCATCGGCAAGGGCGTCCTCGAATTTATAGCCCGTGAAACCCGGACCAACGTCCGGGCTCTGGAAGGATCCCTCAACCGGGTGGTCGCCTTCGCTAAATTGCTCA
>CAYVPT010000191.1:0-5382 GCA_964453865.1 uncultured Dehalococcoidaceae bacterium | reverse complement strand
GCTTTGATCGAGGCGTTCAACGGGCGGTTCAGAGAAGAATGCTTGAATGAGAGCTGGTTCCTGTCTCTCGAAGATGCCAGGGAGAAGGTCGAGGAATGGCGGCAACACTACAACCGGGAGAGGCCCCATGGATCTCTGGGTAATGTACCACCGCTTGAATATGCAGGCGCCCAGGTGGCATAATGTGGAAAATCACCTTATGATTGGCCCTAAGACGGGGTTCACCTCAAATTTATCCTTCTACGAGATTATAACTGGTATCGTTTAAGGGGGGCAGGTCACTACCATTAATTGATCACGAAATTCTTCGGCTAATTGTCTTTTATACTGGACTACTTTTTGAGCATCAATGCTAGTTCCTTCTGCTGTAAGACTCAATACATCCCTGAGTTCCTGATCAGGAGTTTTATGCATTCCGACCAACAAACGGCAGCAATTATCACCACCACTCCATTTATTAGTATAGTCACAAATTCTACCCCATCCTCTTAGATTGAAATAACCTACACAAAAATCAGCCCTTTCGGAAACCGATAAGGTTTCTTTCAGGGCCGGTAAAAGGTCTTGTTCTATATTGTCGAATATTCTAGGCATTTTCCAAAACCAAGTCCTTTTAGCTACGCAGATTATACACCTCCAATCGTATGTGAACAAGACCCTACACTTTTGGAAGCCATAAAATGGTTCCTTTTTATACGTAACGGGTCCCCTTAATATTCTAGGGATTTCTGTGTTTTCATCCCAACACTGCTAGTACCAGATGCAATTGAAAATAATTAAAAGGTGCTATCCGATAAACTCTTTAAAGAGAGGGGGAGTCCCATCCAGACCGGATGGGACTCCCCGTGCTTCTTAAGCGGCCAGCATACTTTTACCTTTATTCCACAAACCGGCACGTGCCCGAATAGCTGCCGGTTGTCCCATTCTTATCAAATTTAGACTCTGAATGTAAGCTACCACGCAGGTTAGCCAGTTCGCCCGTGCCGCTGATAATGGTGTTTTCACTAGTGGCCGTACCGGATTCTCCGGTTAGACTGGTGAACTGGCCACTGCCAACTGAACTGAAAACATAGCTACCTGATTTGCCTTCTACCTCTCCGGTAAAAGTCCCCACCCCATTAGTAGTGAATTTCCCGGTCAACGTGTCGACTTCCATGACATCGTCATATGCGAGCCTACCTTCCAGACCGCCATGGACTTCCCAGTACTCGGTGTTTCTCCCTATCCATATGAAGTTTTCTATCTTTGGGTTGGGGTCCGTAAGTGACTTAATCGTTTCCATGGTGCCGCTCAACTCAAACTCTGAAGGTGATTCGGCTACCTCAGCCGCCGGTTTGGAGCAGCTAAACGCCGCCGGTATTATGACTGTAATCAATAAGGCTACAGTCAATATTGTGAATAGCTTTTTCATTTTATCCTCCTTTTTATTAAAGACAGATAGATATCCCCTTTTTAGTTGATTTTAGTCTTCATGATTTATACCTCCTTATTTTCTTCAGGAATATTCGCACTGGTTGAGGCAACCGAAATTAACTCGAGTCCAAGGTCGGCGAGCCTCTCCAGCAGACCGCGTAACGCGGCCTGGTCACGTACGGGGCCGGTCAGGACCGTTTCCCCCCGCCCGGTATGGGTAATGGTCAGACCACCGCACCAGTCCGACCAGTCCTGGTTAATTTGCCCTTTAACTCGAATTTCAACCTTTTGCATTGGATTGCCTCTATCAGGATTAGCATTTCCCTGTAAAATCACTCTACCAATAAGATGGATATAGTGTGAATACATCTAAAGATATATTTGGGGGTTGATTTTCGATGGGGGTCGGAGCTGGGCAGATATTGCTAAAAGGCGGATAATAGTACACTCCGGAGATATTAAAGGAAGGATAAAAAATTGGTGGGTAAGGGTATTAGACTAAATCAGGTTGAGCTCTCTAGCTCGAGCGACAGCCTGAGTACGGCCGGTAGCATTAAGTTTCTCGGAGATATTATGGACGTGGACCTTGGCGGTTCCTAAGCTGATGAACAATCTTTCGGCAATCTGCCGGTTGGATAAGCCCGCCGCCAGCAGTCGTAAGACCTCCAGTTCGCGTTCACTCAGGAGCCCATGGGCCGGAGGCGCCGGCGGTACTTCGCCACCCCTGACTTTGCGTCGGTTTTCGGACTCGATAATCGCGAGCAGCCTGGCAGCGTATTCCGGGGTAATGCCCTGAGAGACCGCCTTCCGTAGTAACGGGACCAGCCATATTCCTACATCGACGAAAGTGCGAATCCAACCTTCGGGTTGAGCCGTGACCAGAGCCTCGGCCAGGAAGGTGAGAGCATCCTCTTCGGGTACCGATAGTGCCTGACAGATGCGCGATGTAATCAGCCAGGCCTGCCATTCAGGGTCTAGCCATTCGGTCTGGACACCTTCGTAGAAGGCCCGGATTTGTTCCTGCGCCTCGTCCTTCTTTCCCAGTATGATAAGAAGAATTATCAGGAGGTGACGCAGATAGAAAGGTGTGGTATTGCCGTACTCCGAGGCCCGGTTACCCCAGTGCATGACCTGAATCGGGTCACCCTGTGCCAGAGCCAGATAGAGATGGAAACCGGCCTGGCGCGCCCGGACAACCGGCGAATCATAATTTATGACCAGTTGGTCTATCTTCTCCATCGCCTCCAGGGCACCAGTCTCATCACCTTGAGCCAGCCGGATACGCATCAGATAGAAATAGACTATCTCCTGTACCTCCGGGCTGCCCCAGAGTCGATTCAGCTCGAGCGCTTTCTCCAGATGAAAGACGGCTGATTCCAGTTCGTTACGCTCATACAAAACCGTACTGAGAAAGAAATGGGGTATGGCGGCGGCTGGTGATTGTGCGGCTAACCCGATAGCCTGTTGACATAGCTCAACCGCGTGGTGTAACTTGCCGCGAAACTCGCTGATATTGCTTAAATAAGCCAGCGCTACTACCGTAATCCAGTAATTTCCGATCTGCCGTCCTATCTCATAAGCTTCCTTAAATAGTGGTTCAGCTTCCTTGAAAAGACCCATTTCCCATTGAATCTTTCCCAGATTCATGCTCAAGCTGCCTCGTATATCAAGGTCATCCGGGGATAGCAACGGTAGCGCCATTTCAGATAGTTCTATAGTCCGTGGTATATCGCGGCGAAAACCGGCGATAATGGCCTGGCAGGCAGTGATTTTACCCCGTATACCGGTATCTTCACTGGCGGTCGATTCCAGGTATCCTAAAATGGCTTCGGCGGCATCGAGTTGATTGGTAAATAATAAGGCTACACTATAATTGATATAGAGTCGGGGGTGGGCCCGTAACGCTTCTTCAGGCACAACTTGCAGCCACTTGAGCAGAGTGGCCATTTCTCCGGTCTGTTTTTGCTTCTCGCTAACGTCAGCTATAAGGGCGATAGCCTTTTCCCAGTCCCGGGCAGCCAGTGAATGATTGATGGCATCATCCGGGAATCCGTTGTCCTGATACCACCGGCTGGCCTGCCGATGTAACTCCGTAATGGCTTTGACTCCAGAAGCTTTTTCTAACTGGTGGCGTAAGAGCTCCGCGAATAGGTGTTCGTAGCGGTACCATTCTCTTGACTCATCCAGTGGGACAACGAACAAGTTAGCCCGCTCCAAGTCGCGCAGCATAGTCTGGCTGTCCGTTCTTCCGGTTATCGCATCACATGAGGAAGCGGTGAGTCTTTCCAGCACCGAGGTCTTTAACAGAAAATCATGTACATCGCTTTCCTGTTGCTGCAGCACCTCTTCAATCAGGTAGTCCATGATATAGCGCTGACTGCCCGTGAAGGCGGCTATAAATCCCGGGATATCCTTTTGATGTCTCATTGATAGCGCCGCCATTTTCAGGCCTACCGCCCAGCCTTCTGTACGCGTATTCAGGGCGTTGACATCCTCAGCGGAGAGTCCGGGGCCTTTTAACTCCTTGAGCAAACTAGCTGCTTCGTCCAGGGTGAACCGTAAGTCATCGGCGCCTATCTCCAGCATCGTTCCCCGACCACGGAAGTGCGCCAGAGGCAAAGGTGGATCTGCCCGGGTGGCAATTACCAGGTGCATATGCGGCGGCAAATGTTCAAGTAAAAAAGCTATACCCGCGTGTATATTTTGAGACTTGATAAAGTGATAGTCATCCAGAACTAGGACGAAATTTTTAGAAACACTCGAAAGGTCGTTTATCAAGGTTGTCAGCACCGACTCGATAGGCAGCGGCTGTGGAGAATGAAGTAAAGCCATAGCTTTCTCACCAATAGCCGGTTGAAGTATTTCTAATGCCGCGATGAAGTAGTCCCAGAAACGGACGGGGTCGTTATCCCCTTCGTCAAGAGAAACCCAAGCGGTATGTATTCGCGGCTGACTTTCACGAGTCCATCCGCTTAGTAGTGTCGTCTTACCAAAGCCGGCCGGGGCGGAGACGAGTATCAGGTTGTAGTTCAGACATTCCTGTAACCGTTCAACTAAACGGGGGTGGGGTACTAACTGGGGTCGGGCTGGCGAAATATTTAGTTTGGTTTTCAGTATTGATGTTACCGCTACATCCACTTTCCTCATCCATATAATGAATATAAAGAATTATAGGTAAAGTAATTATAGCATAATCTGATATTGCTAAGGATAAAAAAGCACTAACATTGTAATACTGGCGTTCTGACTTTCAGATTGGAGATAGGGGAGGCTCGGTCTCCATCGTACCGTAATATTTCAAGTCTATTGGAACAGAGATGGGCATATGCAATTGACTTTGAGAGCTAAAAACATGTGCTAACATGCATGAGTGAAGACTTAGGCTTAAGTTCTCAAGGGCGTATGCAATATTGTAAGGTGAATCTGATAATTAAGGTAATTTTACCTTGGTATTCTTGAAGAAAGCAGCAGGCTCATCCCCTCAAGGATGAAGATAGCACAATAACAAAGGATGATAATAATTATGGCTCTATCCAGGCCGCCGGCGTGGATTCCGGCAAGTATATAGGCCGCCGAGTAAATAAAGGTGACGAGATGGTCGTAAAGCATGGTACGCACCGATAATTTCTCCAGCACTTGGTTGTCAGCGGAAAGTCTTTTAATATCCATCAGGTTCATAACGATGATTGGCAAAAGAACGAGTGAAAAAAGACCGGTGGTCCAGGGAATTCCAAAAGGAATTATTACCAGTATGTTGAGCCAGCTACCGACGAGAAGAATCGAAAAAAGGAGAAGCGTATTTCGTTTCCCCAGTATCACCGCGAGGTTTCTCTTTCTGGAGAGTGAGTCGGAGTGTATATCCGGGATCTCGTTAATCAGAATAAGAAGGAACACCGAAGTTGCCCCGGGCAGGGAAACCAGAGAGATTACAGAGGTTATTTCTCCTGTCTGGAGATAGTAGCCCGTAAC
>CAYVPT010000190.1:3744-5402 GCA_964453865.1 uncultured Dehalococcoidaceae bacterium | reverse complement strand
ATTTCAGTTCGTTCCCCCTGCAACATGTTTGTCTTTATCTCCGCTCCAGGTCGGAGCCGCCCGTCAGAGAAAAATCGCCCAGCGTGGGATTACCGGTATATTCGAGCGTCGAGGCGCCGCTGAGATTAATATCCAGTATCCCGTTGGTATGCAGGCTGGCGTCGCTGGCGCCGCTGAGCTTAATATCGGCATCATTCACGGAAAATTCCAGCAGGCGTATCCCGCTGGCACCTGTGGCATCGAGTTTGATGTTTCCGCCGGAACCGGTGAGTTCCATCTCGCTGGCACCGGATAGCTTGATGTCACAGTTCACCGCCTTCAGGTTCCCGGTAACCTCGCTCGCTCCCGACATCTCACATACGAAGAGGCCCGTTTCCAGGTTCATATCCAGCTCGCTCGCTCCTGATATTTCGCACCTCATAGCCCCTGTTGCCATGTCGATGTCCAGTTCGCTGGCTCCGGAAAGCGTTAAGTCCAGGTCCTGAGAAGACTTGAAACCCGTGACGCTACCCTCACTCGCTCCAGACATATACAATCCACGAAGTTCGGGCATGGTGATTTTCACCCTGGGCGACCTGTTGAAGTGAAAAAACAGCCGGTCCATGCCGATTTCCAGCTTACTGCCCGTCTGTGTTACCTTGATATGGTCGAAGGTACTCTCACCGGCATTTATTTCAATGCTGTAGGTGTCCGCCGGGATTACCTCCAGCTTGAAGGCGTACCCTATCTCGATACTGGTGAAATCGGTGAAATCATAGTACCTGGTAGTGGCGGGCCCGGCGTTCTCTCCGATGGGTACGCGCGTGCATCCCGAAAGCAGTACTGCCGATAGCAGTATCACCATAAAAGCGGTGAAAAATAGGGACTTTTTCATATTCTTCCTCCCCGTAACGTATTATTCCTTCACGAGCATGGCTTTAGCCAGTAGGCCGTGCATTTTACCGGTGATTTTGACCAGGTGCATGGTCAGAGTCAGCAGCAGGACGCCGCCGATGACGTACAGTGGCATAAGCCAACCCGGAGTGTAATATTCGTAGGACATGTCAATAAAGACTGGAAGGCCGAAAGACAGCTCCCATACGGGACGGCCGATTAACCAAACCACCAAGGCGATAAGAGAAACTATAACGCAAAAGTAGAGAATACCGAGAAACATCTGCAATACCATATAGACGAGGGCCGTCCACGTTTGCCGCTCGGAAAACAAATTTTTCACTTTCTGCCACCACCCGATATCTTTACGGGAAAAAAGCGGCCGCCGGGGCATTCTGATACCGAGTAAAGCCTCCACCAGGCGTCCTTCCACCAGGGCGATGCCCCGTACCGAAAGCAGGAACAGGACCAGAAAGGGGACGCCGATGATGAGTACCAGAAAGCCTAATGATATCGATAGTCCGGTAACCGCCCAGGTGAAGTAGATAATGCCGGTGCCCATGGCGAATATCAGGTAGAGGAACGACCCCCACATCCTGGGTTCGGCGTAGATGCCGAAGAAGCGGGAGTAGAGCGGCCGGGTATCCACAGCCACGGGTTCGGCGGGAGCGGGAATGGCGGGAGACTCGGTCTGTTCGGGTACCGCTCTGGTGAAAGCCGGAGGGGTGCGGGACTCGATTTCCTTATAGGCGGCGGCTATCTCACCGGGTGCGCCGTATTTATCG
>CAYVPT010000190.1:0-3734 GCA_964453865.1 uncultured Dehalococcoidaceae bacterium | reverse complement strand
GGCTTCGCTTTCCGAAAGACCGGATTCCGCGTCCCTGGCGCTGTTCAGGGCTGTCCTCAGGTATTCCTCGGCGTCGGAAAGGGCGTCCTGGATGGTGGCGCGGTCGCTGCCGGCAAGTTCTTTCCTGAGTTCGGCCAGGTATTGCTCGATACCGTTATTCATCATCCCCTCCTTTTAAAATGGCATCGACGAATTCCCTTGTCTGATGCCAGATTTCTATCCACTTTATTAGAGTCCCGCGTCCGGCTCCGGTAATCTTGTAATAGCGCCGGGGCGGACTGGATACGGAAGGCTCCACTTCGCTTTCCAGCAGGCCGGTGCTTTCGAGGGACCTCAGCACCGGATATAAGGCGCCCTGCTTCATAATGTCCACGTCTCTGGTGCGTGTCTCGATATGCTTGGCAATCTGGTAGCCGTACATCGGGCTTTCGGCTTTATCGAGGACCCCCAGCAGGACAAGCGCCGCCGTGCCCCCGTTCAATTCCTTGTGGAATTTCCTGATAGCTTCGTTAATTATTTCGTCCAAGGGCTCACCCCCACCGCAGGCTCGGGAATCCAGAATAGCTGCGGATTAATCGTTTTTAAACTCTAAAACGCGTGTCGTACTATTAAACTGCTATTATTAATAAGTTAATATTAGTATTAATTTAATAATAAGTCAAGTAGAACGGGAGTTATTGAGGGGGATTTAAAGATAAGAAACCAGGATTAACGGTGTGGAGCGATTTTATACAAGTAATTATATCCTGAATACTCTAAATATCTCGCCATAACTATATAGACGACTGCAGGTAATTGCCTGTAAACGTGGCTATCTCTGCAGTGCTTTCTTGCCGGTGACTTCCTGCTTTTTAAACCATTTATCGACGGCGCCGGCGGCTTCGGCGGGAGAATCGAACACTCTCAAAAGGTCGAAATCTTCCTCGGAAATATGGCCATGGCCTAGCATCGTATTTTTTAGCCAGTCGAGGAAGCTGCCCCAGTATTCACTGCAGAACAGTATTACCGGGAAAGGCTTGATTTTTTGAGTTTGTATCAAGGTGAGAACCTCGGTCAGTTCGTCGAGGGTACCCAGACCGCCGGGCATGATAACGAAGGCGGAGGCGTACTTTACCAGCATGACCTTCCGTACGAAGAAATGGTGGAAGGTGATTACCATGTCCGCATATTCATTGCAGGCCTGCTCCTCCGGCAAATGTATGTTGAGTCCAACGGATTTAACGCCGGCTCGGCGCGCGCCCTTGTTGGCGGCTTCCATTACACCGGGACCTCCGCCGGTCATTATATTGAAACCGGCCTGGCCGAGCAGAAAAGCCGTTTCTTCGGTCTGTGTATACCACTCATTATCAGGTTTAAGGCGGGCGGAGCCGTATATCGTCACGGCCGGCTCGATATCGGCCAGACTATCGAAGCCCTCCACCAGCTCCCCGATGATGCGGAACATCCGCCAGGATTCCTCTTTAGCCAGTTGATTGATTTCATATTCTTCGCGCATGTTTCCTCCCCGGAGTAAAACACTGATGATTATGTTTTTATTCCAGCCTGACCTTCATACCATAACTCGGCACCGATGTCTCGAAGCCGGTCTTTTCATTAAGGTACCTGCTGAAAGACTCGGCGGCATTTTTCTCGCCGTGAGTGATAAAAACGTGTTTAGGTTCTACCGACAGCTTGGAGAGCCATTTAATCAGGTCGTCCCTGTCGGCGTGGGCCGAGAACCCGTGTATCTGGGTTATCCGGGCGCGTATCGGACGCGGCTGACCGTAAATCCTGACGCTTTTAGCGCCACTGATAATATGTCTTCCCAGAGTGCCTTCCGCCTGGTAGCCGATAAAAAGAACGGTACATTCCGGCCGCGATATATTATTGATGAGGTGATGCTTAATGCGGCCGCCGGTGCACATCCCCGAGCCGGCGATAATCATGTTAGTTCCCTTGAGGTAGTTCAGGGTTTTGGATTCTTCTACGGTCTGCACCATCTTCAGTCCGGAAAAATCGAAGGGCGAATTCCGGTTTTTCAGCAGGTCTTTCATTTCCCGGTCGAAAAGCTCGTGGTAGCCTTTGAATACCTCGGTGATTCTAATCGCCATCGGGCTATCGAGATAGACATCCAGGGCCGGTATGCGTTTTTCCAGTCTCAGTATGTTGAGATAGTACATGATTTCCTGGGCGCGCTGCAGGGCGAAGCTGGGGACAATGATATTACCTCCTGCCTGGAAAGCGGCTTTCACAATCTCCGCCAGCTCATCGCCGATTTCATTGGAGTCCTCGTGCTCGCGGTCGCCGTAGGTGGACTCCATTACTATATAGTCCGTCCGCCGGAAGACGCTCGGGTCCTGCAACATGGGGCGGTCCCAGCGGCCGATGTCCCCGGAAAAAACAATACTTCTTTTCTCCTCGCCCTGGGTAAAACGCAGTTTAATCATCGAAGAGCCCAGTACATGACCGGCATCGTGGAAGGTGGCCTCGATACCGTCGCCGACAGTCACCGTCTCGTTATATTCTACTGTCTCGAACAGCGGCAGGGCTGCTTCGGCATCGGCGATTGTATAGAGCGGGATTTCCGGGTAGGGGCCTTTTCTGCCTTCCCGTATATGCCTCTTTTTCTTGTAGGCGGCGTCTTCTTCCTGTATTTTAGCCGAATCGAGGAGGATGATTCTGGTGATATCGGCGGTGGCCGGGGTGCAGATAACTTTGCCCCGGAACCCATCCTTAACCAGCTTGGGGAGCAGGCCGCAGTGGTCCAGGTGGGCGTGCGTCAGCAGGACGGCGTTCAGCTCCTCGGGGGAAAATTGGAACGGCTCCCAGTTGCGATGCAGCAATTTCCTTTCCTGGTAAAGCCCGCAATCGACGAGAAGTTTAAAATTACCGGTCTCCAGCAGGTAGCGCGAACCGGTCACGCCGCGGGCGGCGCCCCTGAATGTCAGGTTTATATCCATATTACCTACCCATTTTGTTTAATGATAACACCTGTCGCGGGAGAGATGCCAGTTAGGGCGGACGTAGACTGAACGGCGTGTTATTCTGTATGATTAGTATCGTGCCCAATATTATAGATATAGTCCTGCCAGCGTTCTTCGCCATTTTCCTGGGATATATGGTCGGCAAATTTTCCAGGATCAACCTGATGCCCGTGGTGGATATTACTCTTTACATCGGCGTACCCGCCCTGGTCTTCGTTTCGCTGCTTAATAAAGAAATAGTGCTGGTGGATGCCGCCAAGATGTGGGCTGCTTCCCTCGTTATCATGCTGGGCTGTCTGGTGATAGCCTGGCTCGTTTTCAAGCTTATCAGGCAGAAGCATTCCGGTCTTTATGTATCAATATCGATGATGAATACGGTAAATATACCGTTTCCCGTGATTTTCCTGGCCTACGGGGCGGAGGGACTGGCGGCGGCAACCCTGTTTTATATTCCGAACGTGATTTTCCTGTACACTCTCGGTGTCTATATTATGGCGGGGAGGCTGTGGCGGGAGAATGTGAAAGAAGTGCTCCGGCAGCCGGTTATTTATGCGGTTATTCTGGGCTTGCTATTGAATTTCCTGGGTGCCAAGGTACCCGCGCTGATAGTCAACTCGCTAGATTTCGTTTCCCAGATGACCATACCGCTGGTGCTACTCGTCCTGGGGTATAATCTTTCCCAGGCCAGGATAACCTCGTTCCCGACGACGTTATTAGCCTGTTTCCTGCGCATGGGGGTGGGGCTGGCGATAGGCCTGGCAATCGTCGGCG
>CAYVPT010000189.1:4187-5494 GCA_964453865.1 uncultured Dehalococcoidaceae bacterium | reverse complement strand
AGGGCAGCTTTGGATTTTTCGTGGCTTTCACCTCGCCGCAAGCCGCCTGGGAACAGAACCAGGAAACTGCTCTTAAATGTCTGGACAGCTTCATACTCCCTCAGATTTATACCGGCTCTTATACTAACTCTGAGCTCGGTATAAATCTCGATTTACCGGATAACTGGAGCCTGATTGAAACCGGCTCGATTAAAACTCCTCTGGAGTTCTTTTCTTATACCGGTAAATACGTGGAACGGCTTTCTTTCCCTATAATGCGGTCGGCAAGCGGAGAGTTCAGCATCATTACAGTTGAACCCGGTACTACTGCCGAGGAATACATGGAAAAAGAGTCCAGGGGGGCATCACAAACTACGTTTTTGTTTGATAATTCCGCCGAGGGTTGCCAGTATGGTAAAGGCATGTATGCTAACGATGTCATGTTAATGGAATACAGGTATATTGCACTAGCCATCGGCGACAAAATTTATCATTTCGAGTTTAGAGGCATTCCCGATATGGTCACCTTGGAAAAAGATGTTACAAACTGCGCCGCTTCCCTGATCGTAACTTCTCAATAGACAGTTAAATATCAGACATCGCGCTTAGTATAAAAGCTAAAAGATATCGAATATTTATACGCATGAGTGGACAGATATCACGATGTTCGTGCAATGGTAGCAGGAGTAAATAGTGAAACAATGTAAGGGGAAGCAATTGCTTCCCCTTTTTTATTACTAATGACACGCAGCACATAATGTGTATGGCATTATTTCAGCCGGATAAGAAAATTCTGCATTTACAAATTTGTACTTCTATTCTTCTTTTCTTTTACTTATGGGTATATTGATAATAGTATCAATAGCTTTAGATATGCCTTTATTCCCTAATACTAACCAAAGCCCAATCATGATAGAAATTGCAGAAGTAACCATATTTTTTATCATGACCGCTTGTTGTTCTGGAGAGTATACAAAACCAGAGCTTTCATTTGTAATTCTGACGTGATATGCAAATATGCCGAATAAATTTGGTATAGAAGTAACTAATAGCCAAAGACCGATCATATACATCGCCACTTTGATTAAATCTCTATTTGACGTTTTTATTGTCAACTCATTCTCATTCAGATCACCAGCTATAATTTTTACAACCCAATCACTCTTTCTCCATAGTAAAAATAATACCACTGTTATTACTACGAAACTTGCAATATGTATATATAGTAAGGGTGAGTATCCTGTTTGCTGGTTAAACGGATAAATAAACAGAATGCTAATATTATCTATTGCTTTAATCAATTGTCCGACAAATATTACTACGATAGT
>CAYVPT010000189.1:0-4177 GCA_964453865.1 uncultured Dehalococcoidaceae bacterium | reverse complement strand
TATTGCCGCCTTTATAATCAAACTCATATTATCTCTCCTTAAATTACAATGATTCTATTCTTTCCATTAGTTTAAAATCAATACAATATTCAATCTCAAAATGGCTTTCCATATGTATTGTTAAAAATTATTAATCTATTATCCCAAATTTAAATTCATGCTATATACACCAGATGGTTGAGATATTAGACTAGCTACCAATCCAAAAGCTAAACGGTATCGAATATTTATACGCATGACTGGACAGACATTCCGATATTGACTGTCAGCTTGACAAAGGTATATAAGTAAATTATGGAATACCAAAAAGCAATCGCTATCTTAAAAAGCCTGTTAGACAGGCACTCGCTTGACGCCGAAGAGAAGGAAGCGGTCATGACCGCCATCGTGGTTCTTAGCTGGGGTTCCCTGTCTAAAAGCAAAACAAAAGCACAAAAAGCCAAACGAGATAAAAGTACCGAATGGTAAAACTACGTTAAGTACCCGGCTAGGTACTCCCTTTTAGGGTGGTGGGGATATCTTACGGGCTAAGCCGAGGATGATGCTGGGCGGTCAGGGTGGGAAAAGATAAGATAAGCGGGGGGCGGGGCGAGGTAAAAAAACACCATCGAAAACCTTCTCTCTTGCCTAATTACATTAAATTATGTATAGTTATTCGGCAAGTGGTTAAGGAGGTGAATTATGGATATAGAAGTAAAGGGCCACTGCGATGATAAATTTGCCGCGGTAAAAGAAGCGTTCCGGAAAAACTTCGAGGATGACTTGGAAGTGGGTGCCTCGTTCGCGGCAACAGTGGACGGCAAGTTCGTGGTGGATATCTGGGGCGGCTACGCCGATGCGGCTATGACAAAATCCTGGGAAAAGGACACCATCGTCAACGTTTATTCGACCACCAAGGTTATGGCGGCTATCTGCGCGCTGATGCTTGTCGACCGGGGACTTCTTGAAGTTGATGCACCCGTCGTCAAATACTGGCCGGAGTTCGGTCAGGCTGGTAAAGATAAAATCCCGGTGCGTTACCTGTTAAGCCAGCAGTCCGGTGTGGCCGGGTGGGACGAACCTTTCCCGGTGGAGGGGCTTTACGACTGGGACCGCATGATTAAGCTGCTGGAAAAGCAGGAGCCAATGTGGGAACCCGGTACGAAGTGGGGCTACCACGCCCTCACCTTCGGCTACCTTCTGGGCGAACTGGTACGGCGTATCACCGGCAAGACTATCGGCACGTTCTTCCGGGAGGAAGTCGCCACACCTCTGAACGCCGGCTTTCATATCGGCGTCCCCGAAGAGGTCGACCGCCGCGTCAGTAAATTAATCCCGCCGCCGATGCCCAAACCGGGCGAGCCCGGCTCTGTCGAATTCGACCCCAAAACCGTGCAGGGAAGAGTCATGATGAATCCCATCAATAATGCCGAGACCTCCTGGGAGAGGGCCTGGCGGGCCGCCGAGATACCCGCGGCGAACGGACACGGTAACGCGAGGTCTTTAGCGAGAGTGGGGGCGGCTATAGCCTGCGGCGGCGAACTGGATGGCGTCCGCCTGATGGGGATGCCGACCATCGAGAAATCCCTCGAGGAACAGAGCGACGATATCGACCTGGTGACGCAAATGCCCATCCGTTACGGACTGGGATTCGGACTCCCCGTTAAAGAAATGCCGGTTAGCCCCAACCCTCGTACCTTATACTGGGCTGGATGGGGCGGTTCAATGATGGTAATGGACCTGGATGCCCGGTGCAGTTGGGGTTACGCCATGAACAAGATGGCTACCGCTACTCCAGATATGCGCGCTGGAAACATGGCCCAGGCGTTATATGCCTCCCTTGCCTTCTTTTCATAAATCCTGTAAAGTCATTCGGCAAGCAAGGCGGCAGGACAAAATCCCCTTTCCATTCTCCGCTTCCGCTTGTATACTATTAACCGTAAGTGGTCACACTAAGACTGCTTACCATAACTCTAAAAACGAATACCCGGTTTTTAAAGCTGACTTAACATATAACGAAAAACGAATAGCTGAAGCTGATTAGCTGCGGGAAAAAAAATATTTTAAAACGAATAACGAATATTTCCATCATCATCTCCCTTGCCTTCTTACCCTGAATACTGTAAAGTCATTCTGTGAGTAAATCCGATAAGTCTTCCGGGCGGGTGGTCTTTGTCTGCCAGGAGTGCGGCAAAGAAAGCCCCAAGTGGCTGGGGCGCTGCCCGGAATGCCAGCAGTGGAATAGCTTCGTGGAGATGACCGTCAGGGCCGAGGTAAAGTCAGCCCGTCCTTCCGGCCCCTTTTTACCTCCCCAGGAGCTTTCGCAGGTATCTATAGAGTCGAACGACCGCACCCCTTTACCCCTCGGTGAGTTTAACCGCGTGCTGGGCGGGGGCATCGTGGCCGGTTCGCTGGCGCTCATCAGCGGCGACCCCGGCATCGGCAAGTCCACGCTGCTGTTACAGGCGGCGGCATCCATCGCTAATAACCACAACCGGGTGGCCTACGTCACCGGCGAGGAAACGGCGCAGCAGATAAAGCTGCGGGCGGGACGGCTGGGACTGAACGGCGAGGGGCTTTTCATCATGGCGGAGACAGACCTCGAAAGGGTGCTGGAGCAGATAGAGCAAGTCAAGCCGGGGCTGGCGGTTGTCGATTCCATCCAGACCGTCTACGCCCCCGGCATGGAGTCGGCGGCGGGCAGCGTCGGGCAGGTGCGGGAGTGCACCATGAGGCTGATGCAGTTCGCCAAGACCAGCGGCGTGCCGGTCTTTATCTCCGGGCACGTCACCAAGGAGGGCGCTATCGCCGGACCGCGCGTACTCGAACATATCGTCGACGTCGTCCTCTACCTGGAAGGCGAGCCCTTCAGCGCCTATAGATTACTGCGGTGTGTCAAGAACCGTTTCGGCTCCACCAACGAGGTAGGCGTCTTCGAGATGAAAGAGCAGGGCATGGTCGAGGTGGCGAACCCCTCGCTGGCGTTTATATCGCAAAGAGGCACGGAAACGGTGGGGTCGGCGGTGGTGCCGGTCATAGAGGGGAGTCGACCGATACTGGTGGAAATACAGGCATTGACGACACTCAACAGCTTCGGGCAGCCGCGGCGCACTGCCAATGGAGTGGACTTTAACCGACTGCTGATGGTAGCGGCGGTGCTGACCCGGCGCGTGGGACTGAAGCTGGGCAACCACGACATCTTGGTGAACGTGACGGGGGGCTTACGTGTAGGCGAACCGGCGGCCGACCTGGGCATGGCGCTGGCGATTGCCTCCAGCTACCGCGACGCCGAGGTAGCTCCCCATACGGCGGCTATCGGGGAGGTGGGACTGAGTGGGGAGCTAAGAGCCGTCAACCAGATGGACCGGAGATTAAGCGAAGCCGCCCGGCTGGGCTTTAAAAAGTGCATCATCCCGAAAACTAATGCCAAACTAAATCCCCCAAAAGATATGGAATTAATTATAGCGGGGACGCTGAGGGAGGCGGTGAATGGGGGGTTGGTGGAGGGGAGGGATGAGTTATAAAGAATCTTAGAAAAAATATGTATGAGTCATGATGATTTATTATAATTAAACTCCATACATCATGATAGGAGAATATGCAGTGCATTTCCCTTCAAACGTTACTCCAGAAATGAAAAAACGAATAATAGGATTACTTAAACGGCCTACTGGAAGTCTGGAATTTAAATATCAGTTAGAGGGTCTATTTGATCCAAAAATAGGAAAAGGAATAATTTTACAAATAGTAAGTGGGCAGATTATATATCATATAGAAAGAGACGCTGACCTTAATATGCATTTTTACCATTCTACTCCTGGTACGAAAACAAGAGTTGCTACTGTAAATATAAAACATCTTATTGGTAGTAAGAGAGTTTTTATTGCAATAACTTGGTCTCCCGAAGAAATATCACTCAATGTAGGTGGTTTAGGAGGAAATTCGAATCAATTGCTTAGGGCTACGGGTGTTCCGTCTAAAATATCCTTTAGAGTAGATCCTACCGGTGCCGTTTATCATATTGGCGATAGTGGGGTAACTATAGGTGAATATTCAGTTTTCATTGAGGGAAAACCAATGCTACAAAGTACAGCTATTGAGGCATGGAATAATACAATCGAAGCTGTAAAAATCCTTCACACGGGCACATCACCTCAAGGATATATATTTGAAGTAATTTGTACGAACTTAACAATTG
>CAYVPT010000188.1:1191-5524 GCA_964453865.1 uncultured Dehalococcoidaceae bacterium | reverse complement strand
GGTCGATTCTATCCTGGTTATCAAGCAGTTGATGCGTAACGGCATCATGGCAAATATTAACCAGGTTATCGATTATGAGACCGCCGCCGCGATTGTGACCGGTTTTGGATTTAAACCGCATCTCAAGCCGCTCAAAGAGCAGCAGATGGCCAGCGCCGCTGAAGAGAGTAAGAAAGCCAAACGCCGCTACGGCAAAGACGCCGATAACCTCCTGCCGCGTCCCCCTATCGTCACGGTTATGGGGCATGTCGACCACGGTAAAACCAAACTGCTGGACGCCATCCGTCAGACCAATGTCGTCGACTCCGAGGCCGGAGGCATCACCCAGCATATCGGTGCTTATCAGGCCACCATCAACGGTCAGAAGATTACGTTTCTGGATACCCCCGGTCATGAAGCTTTCACCGCCATGCGGGCCCACGGCGCCAATGTAACCGATGTAACCATCCTCGTTGTAGCCGCCGATGACGGCGTTATGCCGCAGACCATCGAAGCCATTAACCATGCCCGCGCCGCCGAGGTGCCTATCGTCGTGGCAATTAATAAGATTGACAAGGAAAATGCCGATCCCAATAGAGTTAAGCAGCAACTGGCTGAAGCCGAACTCGTGGTCGAGGAGTGGGGAGGCAGTATCGTCAGCATTGATATTTCAGCCAAGGAAAAGACTGGTATTGAGGAACTGCTGGAGAGCGTGTTGCTGGTGGCTGAGATGGAGGAGCTCAAGGCGAATCCCAATCAACCGGCCGCCGCCGTGGTTATCGAGGCCGAGAAAGACAAGACCATGGGACCGCTGGCTACGGTACTGGTACAGTCCGGCACCCTGAAAGAGGGAGATACCGTCGTTGTCGGCGATACCTGGGGCAGAGTAAGAGCCATGTTCAATGACCTGGGTAAGCGTTTCAAGAAAGCCGAACCCTCCACCCCCGCCGAGATACTCGGTTTAAATGATGTACCCCGGGTCGGTGAAACTCTGACGGCGGTGACCGATGAACGGCACGCCCAGGCTTTACTCGCTCGGCATAAGGCGGAAATGGAAAAGAAGTCCGCCCTGACTGCCAAAACGGTCAATCTTGATAACCTTTATGACCAGATAACCGCCGGAACGATGAAAGAACTCAATGTCATTCTCAAGACAGATGTTCAGGGCAGTATCGAACCGATAAGGAGTTCTCTGGAGCGGTTAGGGACGGACGAAGTCAAGGTCAGGATTATCCACAGCGCCGCCGGTAATATCACCGAGAGCGATGTCATGCTGGCCGCCGCTTCCAAAGGGCTTATCATCGGTTTTAATGTCACTACCGCCGAAGGGGCCCGCCGGCTGGCGACAACTTCCGGCGTATCCATCCGCCATTATAAGGTCATCTATAACCTCATCGATGATGTTGAAAAAGCCTTGAAAGGCATGCTGGAACCTACCTTCGTTGAAGTCATTGAAGGTCGGGCTACCGTCCAGGCCGTCTTCCCCGCGGGTAAAGGTGCCAAAGCAGCCGGCGTCATGGTCAACGATGGCAAGGTAACCCGCAATGTGTCCGTCAGGGTAATCAGAGGCAAAGAGGTACTGGCCGATTCCAAGGTTAGCAGCCTTAAGCGGTTCAAGGACGACGCTAAAGAGGTAGCCGCCGGCTATGAGTGCGGCGTGGGTGTCAAGGACTTCGGCGATTTCCAGAAAGGGGATATTCTGGAATTTTATCGCATGGAAAAATCCGGGTAACCGGACCTGACCGGGCTTCGGCTTATGTCACACCGTATCGAGCGTGTCAATACACTTATCCGTCGGGAGCTTAGCGAAATCATTCAAAATCAGCTGAGAGACCCGCGACTCGATGTGTTTATTACGGTAAACGAGGTTACCACCACGGTCGACCTCAAATTCGCCAAGGTTTTTATCAGCTCTATCGGTGGCAAGCAGGAAGAAGCCAAAGTACTTAAAGTCCTGAAAGCTGCGGCCGGTTTCCTCCGGTCGGAGCTGGCTCACAAGGTGAACCTTAAACATACCCCCGAGCTCAGCTTTTTCTGGGATGACTCTATCGAGCACGGCGACCGCATCCTGCGTCTTATCGACCAGGTCAGCACCGAGCAGGAACCATAGCCGCTAAAACGATTGCATAAATAGGCCGTTCAGGGAGAGTGGAACCTATGAAAATTTCACCATTGGTAAACAGGATTCCGGACTATCCTTTTCGTAAGGTGGGCCAGATTTCCCGGGAAGTCGAACAGCGGGACGGTATTAAAATAATCAATGCCCGGATTGGTATTCCCGATAAGGAGGCGCCCCGGGCTGTCAAGGAAGCCATGTCCAGATATATCCTTGATGATAAGTCAACCCTCGGCTACCCGGTTGACGCTCATCCGGAAAGGGGCATACCGGAACTGATTGAAGCCATCATCGAAAATTATCGCCGGAAATATGACGTTACTCTCCGGCCCGAAAATATCATGGTCACCGGCTGGGATAAGGAAATTCTACATAACATGGTTCGCCTCTTCGAGTCGGGGACGGTGTACATACCCGACCCTGTCTACCCGGCATACGAACCGGCATCGGTACTGGCCCATCACAGCGTGAAGAGAGTCAGGACTTCGGCGGCTACCGGGTGGCTCCCCGAGTTCAGGTTCGCCGGGGAAGAAAATCCCGTGGCGTTCTATTTCTGCGACCCCAATAACCCCACCGGCAGCGTGGCCGACCGGGCTTTCTATCTAAACCTGCTGGAAGAGATGAAGTCCGCCGGTGTTACCGGTATTTTTGATAAAGCATATAAAGACTACGTGTTCGATGCTGGCACCCGGCCGGTGTCCATAACCCAGGTCCCGGGGATGATAGACCATGGTTTTGAAATCGTGTCTTTTTCCAAGCATTACAATTATGTTGGCATCGGACTGGGCTGGATTGTCAGCAGCGAGGAAAATATCAACCGCTGGCTCAAGCTTTCCAGCCAGTACAGCCAGGGCGTCGAATGGTACAAACAGAAGGCCGGCGTCGTCACTTTAACCGACCCGGCTGTAAAAGCGGAGATGCAGGAATACTTTCAAGAGCTTAAAGAAAGAAGGGATGTTTTTACCGCAGGTCTCTTAGATCTGGGATTAAAGGTTGAAATCCCCCGGGCGACGCCCTATCTCTGGATTAAGGTCCCCGAAGGCTTTAGTGACGAGGATTTCGCGTTGAAGATACTTATAGATAAGGCGCATGTCGCCTTCATGCCCGGCTCCTATTTCGGGGAAAACGGGCGGGGCTATATGAGAGCCACCCTGTTTCTTTCGATGGACGAAATTACGGAAGCCCTCGACCGCATTCAGAAAGTTAAGTCCTGGTGACGTTAGCACTTAAATAGCAGGCAAACGGATTCGACTTTGGACGGCATACTGAATATCGATAAACCCGCGGGAAAGACATCATACGGTGTCGTCGCTGCGGTAAAGCGTCTCAGCGGGGAGAAGCACGTTGGGCACACCGGCACGCTGGACCCGGATGCCACCGGTGTCCTGACGGTCTGCCTCGGTCAGGGCACCCGCATCATCGAGTTTATTAAGGATACCGCCAAGGTATACCATGCTGTTGTCGAACTGGGTATCGCCACCGATACTTACGATGCCAGTGGTCGGGTAGTACAGCGCGGCGACCCTTCGGCGGTAGAACGTGTTGCGCTGGAGTCCGCCCTCGAATCTTTCCGCGGCGCTATCCGGCAGGTCCCGCCGATGTACAGTGCTGTCAAGCATAAAGGGCAGCCTCTTTATAAACTTGCCCGGGCCGGCATCAGTGTCGAACGCAAAAGCCGGACGGTCACCATCCACCGACTGGTACTCGTTGAATGGCAGCCCCCTTTAGCCACCCTGGAAATCGAGTGCAGCCAGGGCACCTATATACGTTCCCTGGCGCATGACCTCGGACAGGCTCTGGGCTGCGGCGCTCATCTCAAGAGCCTGGTACGCACCCGGTGCGGTATCTTCGATATTAAGGATGCCGTGTCATTGACCAAATTCGAAGAAGCCTTCCGCGGTGGGTACAGGGAGGACTATCTACATCCCGTCGATAGCGTCCTCCAGGACTATCAAGCGGTAATCGTCGATGACGCCGCTGAGGTAGCTATCAGGAACGGAACTTCTATAAATATTCCCGGTGGTCCTGATATTGACACTCATGCCGCTGAAACATACTGCCGCGCTTATTCCCAGGACGGCCGTTTCCTGGGTATGCTGCGCTATGTCCCTGAAAAAGAGGCCTGGCAGCCTAAGAAAGTTCTGGTATAACGAAAAAATGCCCTATCAAATATTTACGTTCAAAGAACGACCGGACTTGCGTGGTGCCCATAATGAAATCGTTGAGAGAGTCTGGCCT
>CAYVPT010000188.1:0-1181 GCA_964453865.1 uncultured Dehalococcoidaceae bacterium | reverse complement strand
ACGATGCCGTAATACGTGAACACTGGGATGATATAGAAAAGGAATTTCCGGAATATCAGTTCACCCTGCTGGAAGACGATAAACCTGTTGGTATTGCTAACAGCATTCCGTTTTACCTAGATATACCGCTGGAAGAGCTCCCCGAAGAAGGATGGGACTGGGTCGTCGTCAAGGGTTTAGAGGATAGGGACAAAGGGATTAAACCCAATGCGTTGAGTGGACTGCAGGTCGCTATCGACACGGAATATCAGGGTAAGGGCATCAGCCCGGTAATTGTCCGCGAGATGCTTTCCATAGCTCGCCGCAAGGGCTGTGAAATCCTGGTTATTCCGGTAAGGCCAACCCTGAAAAGCACTTATCCCCTCATCCCTATCTCGAAATATATAGAGTGGAAGAGGGAAGACGGGTTGCCTTTCGACCCGTGGGTAAGGGTACATGTCAGGCTGGGCGCCCGTATTGTAAAACCATGCCACAGGTCTATGTATATCAAAGGAAGTATAGCCGAGTGGGAAAAGTGGACCGATATGAAATTGCCGGAAACGGGCGACCATATTGTTCAAGGGGCGTTGACGCCCGTTAAGATTGACTGCGAGAAAAACATCGGTGAATATATCGAGCCGAATGTCTGGATAATTCATGATATACCGCTTTAAGAGCCTTTTGATGCTGTTCACAGGCTTGACAGCCCGTATCTAAAGAGGTAATATGCTACGGATGCCTGTCATCAACTGGTGAGCCAAGCACCGGCGTCTGTAAAGAAAGGGGAAAAAAGAACGTGGATAAAATAAACGTAGCAATAATCGGCGTGGGTAACTGCGCTTCATCACTTATACAGGGCGTTCACTACTATCAGAATGCCAAGGAAAACGAGTTCGTGCCGGGGCTGATGCATGTCAACCTCGGCGGCTATCATATCAGGGACATTAATTTCGTCGTCGCCTTCGACGTCGATAAGAACAAGGTAGGTAAGGACCTGGCGGAGGCAATTTACACCAAACCGAATAATACCTTCGAGTTCTGCAAGGTCCCTCCCCTGGGCGTCAAAGTAGAAAAAGGCATGACCCACGACGGCCTGGGTAAGTACCTCTCGCAGATAATTCAGAAAGCGCCGGGACCAACAGCCGATATCGTCGGCATCCTCAAGGAGACCAAGACCGATGTCGTCATCAACTACCTGCCCG
>CAYVPT010000187.1:0-5542 GCA_964453865.1 uncultured Dehalococcoidaceae bacterium | reverse complement strand
ATGCCGGGAGTAGTATGTTTACCCACCTGCATGTCCACACCGAATACAGCCTGCTCGACGGGATGTGTCGCATCCGGCAACTCGTACAAAAGGCCAAAGAACTGGGCATGGACAGCCTCGCCATCACCGACCACGGCGTTATGTACGGCGCCATAGAGTTCTACCGCGAGGCAAGGGAAGCCGGCATTAAACCCATCATCGGCTGCGAGATATACATCGCTCCAAACAGTCGCCTCAGCCGTACCGCCGCGAATAAAAACAACTACCACTTAATCCTTCTTGCCAAAGACAAGACGGGCTATCAAAACCTCATCCAGCTTGTCACTAAAGCCAACCTGGAAGGATTTTACTATAAACCCAGGGTAGATAAAGAACTGCTGGAGCAGCACCATGAAGGACTTATCGCCCTCAGCGCCTGTCTGGCCGGGGAGCTATCCCAGCTTATACAGAGCCGGCGCTACGACGATGCAAAGGAAGCGGCCCTCTGGTACCAGCAGACGTTCGGGGATTTCTACCTGGAAATAATGCGGCACCCCATCCCGGAGATGGAAGCCGTCAATAACTACCTGATACAGATGGGACGGGAACTCAACATCCCCCTGGTGGCTACCAATGACACCCATTACATCAACCGCGAAGATGCCTCCGCCCATGATTTGTTGCTGTGTATCGGCACTAATACGACCATCCACGATGAGAAACGCCTGAAAATGGCCGGTGATTTCTTTTATCTCAAGAGCCCGGAGGAAATGACGGAATTATATAAAGATATTCCGGAAGCCCTGGAAAATACCGAACGTATCTCCGGGATGTGCAATCTGGACCTCGAGTTCGGGCGACTCCACCTGCCGGAGATTGAGCTGCCGGAAGGAAAGACCGCCGATCAGTTCCTGGCTGACCTCTGCCGTAAAGGTTTACCCCAGTATTATCCTAATCCTACCCCGGAGATAAAAAAACGACTGGAATACGAGTTGGACGTCATCGAAAAGACGCAATTCGCCAATTATGTCCTGGTGGTCTGGGATATTATTTCATTCGCCAAGAAACAGGAGATCCTCTTCGGCGTCAGGGGCAGCGCCGCCTCCAGCATCATCCTGCACTGCCTCGGCATTACCCCCCTCGACCCCCTGGAACACGGACTTGTCTTCGAACGTTTCCTTAATAATGAACGCCGGGAGATGCCGGATATCGATATGGACTTCCAGGACGACCGCCGCGACGAGGTTATCAACTACGTCTCGCAGAAGTACGGCCAGGACCACGTCGCCCAGATTATCACCTTCGGGACACTGGGCGCCCGGGCCGCCATCAGGGACGTGGGGCGGGCCCTCGGGATGCCTTATGGTGACGTCGACCGCGTGGCACGGCTGGTACCCGGCCTGCCCGGCATGACCCTGGCCCGGGCTATGGACGAGAACATTGAACTCAAAGCTATCTACACTGATGATGAAATCGTACGTAACCTGGTTAATACGGCCCGGCGGGTGGAGGGTATTGCCCGGCATGCCAGTACTCACGCTGCGGGTGTGGTAATTGCTAAAGAACCCCTGACCAATCACGTACCGCTGCAAAGGTGTGCCAAGGCAGACAGTCAGGAAGCGGTCATGACCCAGTTCTCCATGGGAGACATCGCTCATATCGGACTGCTCAAGATGGACTTCCTCGGGCTGGCAAATCTAACCATTCTGGAAAAGGCAAGGGAGATTATCCACCAGAACCACGGTATTGATATCGACCTGTATGATATCCCGATGGACGATAAAAAGACCTTCGAGCTTCTCGCCTCGGGAGAGACATCCGGTGTTTTTCAGCTTGAAGGCTCCGGCATGCGCCGTTATATCAAGGAGCTTAAACCGACCGTTTTCAGCGATATCTCGGCGATGGTCGCCCTGTACCGCCCCGGTCCCATGGAGCATATCCCGCGGTTTATCGATTCCAAGCACGGCAAGACGCCGATTACCTATCCTCACCCGGCCCTAGAGAACATCCTCAAGGAGACCTACGGCGTCATTGTCTACCAGGAGCAGGTACTCTTTATTGTGAGGGAATTCGCCGGCTACAGCCTGGGTCAGGCGGATATCTTCCGCAAGGCTATGGGCAAGAAGATTGCCGAGACAATGAAAAAGGAAAAGCGGAATTTCGTCAGCGGCGCTAAAAAGAAAGGCTACTCTACCGAAATGGCGAATGAGGTATTCGCTCTCATCGAGCCGTTTGCCGGCTATGCCTTCAATAAAGCCCACGCTTCCTGCTACGCCCTGATTGCCTACCAGACCGCCTATCTCAAGGCCAACTACCCGGCGGAATACATCACCGCTTTCCTCACCATTCACGCCGGGGAACTGGAAAAAATGGCCAGCGCCGTTGCCGAGTGCCGGCGACTGGGCATTGAGGTACAGAAACCGGACATCAACCATAGTCAGATTGCTTTCTCACTGGAAGATAACGGAAATGGTCACCCCGGTATTCGCTTCGGGCTGGCGGCAATTAAAAATATCGGCACAGGAGCGATTGAGCCTGTTATCAACGAACGTAATGAAAACGGCCAGTTTAAGTCCGTCGAAGATATGTGCCGCCGCAGCGACCTCCAGACAGTCAACCGCCGCGTCATGGAAAGCCTGATAAAAGCGGGGGCCTTCGATGACCTGGGAGAACGGGGCACCCTGCTCAACAGTGTCAGCCGTATCCTGTCCCTGGCGCAGCGCGAACAGCATCTCCGCGATACGGGGCAGACCACCATGTTCGATATCTTCGGGGAGTCAGCCCCGGTGCCTCTGCCCAGCCTCGACCTGCCGCCGGTGGATGCCTCCGACCGGGAAAAGGCTTTCTGGGAAAAAGAGTTGATGGGGGTAAGTTTTTCCGAGAAACCGTTCAGTCCGGTATTCAGCGCCAGGCACGGCAACACTGTGTTCTGCGGCAACATCGATGCCGAACTGGACAAACAGGTTATCGTTACCGCCGGGCGCGTGGTATCGGCGCGTTATTCTTTTACCAAGAAAAGCGAGTCCTTTGCTATCGTCATTCTCGAAGATGTCAGCGGACAGTTAGAAGTCATTGCCTGGCCCCAGGTATACAGTCGCACCGAAGAATTCTGGCAGGAAGGCAATGAAATCATCGTACAGGGCAAGGTACGTACCCGGGATGACGAGATAAGCGTTGTCTGTGATAACGTCACTTTCTACGAACCACCACAGGAAGATGAAGATATTACCGCCTCGCCTGAACTTGCCGGTCAAAAAGCCCCCCAGGAAAAACCCGCACCCGCTCCTGTCCCGGCTGAAAAACACCGGTTGATAATTAATATCAAACAGACTGCCGATGCCGACAGCGATATCGCCCGTCTGAATAAAATCGTTACCGCCCTGAAAGTCTATCCCGGCCGTGACGAGGTACGCTTGAATATCCTGAACGGCGGCGAAGCCATACCCCTCAGGCTCCCCAATATCTTTACCGGCTACTGCCCCGAACTCAAACAACAGCTGGTGGAAATGGTAGGTGAGGAAGGGTTCAGGGTAGAATCTTACTAGTAATATCAGCAGAAAGCGATAAAGATGGACACACCAATGAGTAACTTTGCCTTTAGATTTATGTCTTTAGGCTATAAATTCCGCGATTTGCTCTCACCACGCATGAATACCCTTCAAGGAGCGGGAATAAAACCGGGATTCAGCGTACTCGATTACGGATGCGGCCCCGGTGCATATGTAGCTGCGGCTGCTCAACTGGCGACGGAGTCCGGGAGGGTCTATGCCCTAGATATTCAACCACTGGCCATCAAGCAGGTACAGAATATTGCCGCCAGGCAGAAACTGGCTAATGTAGAGACCATACTTACCGATTGCGCAACCGGTCTGCCGGATGAGAGTATAGATATTGTGCTACTATATGATATCTTTCATGGCCTGAACCAGCCAGAGGAAGTGTTAACCGAACTGCACCGTGTATTGAAATCCGACGGTATTTTTTCTATCAGCGACCATCATCTGAAGGATAAAGATATTACGTCCAAGGTTACCGAACCGGGGCTGTTCAAGCTGTCCAATAGAGGCGAAAAGGTATATAATTTCTCCAAAGTCAGTTAAGGACAACGGGTATGTCTGCGGAAGATAAGCACCAGGGACACCGGAAAAGACTAAGGGATAAGTTCCTCAAGTCTGGGATATCCGGCTTTCACGACTACGAAATCGTCGAGCTGTTGCTGAGTCTGGGCACACCCCGCAAGGACTGTAAAGTGCCGGCTAAAGAAGCCATTAAGAAGTTCCAGACCCTGCGCGGTGTCCTGGAAGCCCCCGCCGAAGAGTTAGGGAAGATTGACGGAATCGGGGCTCACAGCGCCTTCGGTATCAAGCTGGTACAGGAGGTTGCCCGGGAGTTCCTTAAAGCGAAAATACTCGATAAGCCTTTCTACAGGTCATCGCAGGAGGTGTTCGACTACCTCTACCATACCATGCGCGGTCTCAAGAAAGAGGTCTTCAAGGTTATCTACCTCAACAGCCAGAACCAGATTCTGGATACCGTTGACCTCTCCGAAGGCACCGTAAACAGCAGTTCCGTTTCACCGCGGGACGTTATCGAAGGGGCGATAACGAGTAATGCCACAGCGCTGATATTCGTCCACAATCACCCTTCGGGCAATCCTGAGCCAAGTACGAATGATAAGGGACTAACGCGCGAGCTTGTTTATGCCGGTAAGCTTTTACGTTTACGGGTACTGGACCATATCATCATCGGTGATAACCGCTACTACAGCTTTGCCGGTGAAGGACTGATTGAAGAATATGAGACGGATTTCCTCAATCTCATGCTGAGAGGTATGGCCGAATCCCGCCGCCGCCGGTATACGACCAGCCCCCTTCCAAAGGATTTTTACCAGCATCTTCCTTAACAATCCGCAGTATCTTATATCTACGTTTTTTCACTGCTATCCGGTTTTTCCTGCTTCCCGATACACCCCTTCCGGTCTTCTCCTGTAATAAATTATTTGAACGAAAATTTTACTAAATATTTATTCAGCAGCGATGTATATTAACATGTTGTTTAGCATTCGCCTTCTACAATAAACACAGATAGCAGATAAGACTCCAGGAGGGAAAGAAATGACCATACCGAAAGAAAGCATACTCTTGGTTGATGATGAAGAAGCTATCAGGAGTATTTTAAATATGGGCCTGGCCATGCGCGGCTATAAATGCGATGAAGCTGAGGATGGCGAACAGGCTCTGGAAAAGCTAAAAACAAAGCCCTCCGACCTGGTCATTATGGATATAAATATGCCGGGCAGACCGGGCAGCGAAGTCTTACCGGATATCATCGAGCGTTTTCCCGAAACGGCGGTTATCATGGCCAGCGGTATTACCGACCCCATGGTCATCGTCCGGTGCATCAAGGAAGGCGCCCAGGACTATATCAGTAAACCATTCAGATTTGAACAGGTCTTACAGAGCGTCAACGGCACTCTGGACAAACGAAGGGTGGAGCTTGAGATTCAACGCTATTTTCAGGACATAGGCCGGAAAGCTAAAGATGAATCGGTGGAGCCCAGAAA
>CAYVPT010000186.1:0-5558 GCA_964453865.1 uncultured Dehalococcoidaceae bacterium | reverse complement strand
GGATGCATATATCTTTCTCTTTTTATGACCGGCTGCCGGGGTAGGCTTTCCCGTCCCGCAGCTCAACGTAGCCTACCTCGGCGAGTTCGTCCAGCATCAGCCGCACGTTGACATGATATAACGGAGGATATATTTCGTCCCTCTCGAAGTCACTGAACTTCTCCAGTATCTGTTCCACCGTCATGCCGGGGTTGCTCTTGACTTTCTCCAGTATGCTCATTTCCTTCTTATAATAGGGAAGGGTATAGCCGCCACTCGCCACGTCGATCGGTTCCACTGAGAAATACGCCGAAGTCCGGCAGTCGGCGCAGGCGAAGCTGCCACCGCCCCGCAGTTCCTGCGGACGTTCTGGGGAAGCGACGATGGTCGACCTGTTTCCGGAGCCTTCGGGGGCTTCTTTCAGGGGGCGGAAGCCGACGCCGTCGTATTTTTTCATGTCGGGGTCTTTGGCGCTCAGGCCGGAGTACTTGAAGATTATCCGTTCGTATGCCCTCCTGCCGGAGAAAAAGGTCTGCCATATCGTCGGCACCATGGTCAGCAGTACGCCGGGGCAGATTCTCCCTTCGACTCTCTCGCCGTCATAGGTGAACTCCTCGCCGATTTTATAATCGAAGTGGCAGGGGAAACGTTCGACGTCGTTCATGAAACCAATCAGCTTGCATTTGACCTTAAAGGGCATTTATGGCACCTCCCGCTGTATTTATATTTTTATCCCGTTCGTTCGTCGACAAGCTCGGTAATGTCTTTAACCCGGTTTTTATCTTTCTCCGGCAGCACTTTCCGGAAGTTTTCCTTGCAGTAGGCGCAGGCGGTTATCAGCAGGTCGGCCCCGGTGGCTTCAAAGTCCTTCAACCTTTCCCGCGCCGTCCATTCGATTATATCCGGGAAATAGCTGCCCACGGCCCTGGCGCCGCAGCAGAAGGAGTTCTCCCGGTTTCTCTCCATTTCCACCAGGGTTACCCCCTCCAGCAGCGAGAGGACGGTTCGGGGAGGCTCATAGATGCCCAGTCCCCTTCCCAGGTAGCAGGGGTCGTGATAACTCACCTTTACCTTGCGCGATTTTTTATGTTTCAGTTTTCCGGTCTTCAGGGCATTGACCAGGAACTGGCTGATGTGCTGCGTCTTGAGTCCGGCACTTTCCGGCACCATTTCGGGGTATCTTTTCGTTATAAATTCCTGGCAGTGGGGATTCATAAAGACAAAAGTCTTGTCCAGCGATTTCTTCATTATCTCCCAGTTGGTATTGATATACGGTTCCAGCTTGTCCCAGAAGCCCAGGTCATAAAGCGTCGAACCGCAGCAGCCTATTTCGGCGAACTGCGCCACCGGTCGTTTGATTTTCTCCAGCAATCTGGTGGTAGCTGCGGTGATTTCCCTATGGGTACGGACGTGAGTGCACTCGTTAAAGATGACCGTCTTGCTTTTCGGTCGGTTTATCCTGCTGGAAAGCTTCAGGTTGCTCGGCTCTCCGAAGTGCCCCTTCTTTTCGATTTCGTCATATATTTTTCGGGCTCTGCCCGTCGGAATGTAGCCTCTCTTGACGCATTCGTAGCGGAGCAGGCGGATAATATCCCAGGGGTCTACATGCGGACTCTGCGACCGGATGATACCGCACTGGCTGTCACAGGCCAGGCAGCCCGGGCAGCTGAAAGCCAGGTCGGCCACGGACTGGTTAAACTCTATTTTATTATTCAGCAGAGCCAGTACCAGATACAGCAGGCCGCCGGCGCTGTAGGCATAGCAGCCGTCATAAGCATATATCGGGCACAGCGGGTGGTTCTGCGGCCAGTCGCCGTAGGTGCAGTTGCCGCACTTAATGCAGAGGCTGGCCGCCCCCTTGATGTTCTCAAGCGTGGTCGTGATATCCATTATTCTTCCTCCGGGAATATCCCCAGGCTTGGATTAAGGATATTATTCGGGTCGAGGGCTTTCTTTATCCTTTTCAGCACTTCGTAAAAACCCCCGGTCCGGTCAATGCAGGGGAAATAGGACTTATAACGCATCGGGATAGCCCCGTAGCGCTGCATGGCCACGTCGAACATTTCGTTGAACTTGGCGCCGATCTTCTCAATCAATTCCTGGTCTTTGGGGTCAGGGAAAGCGAAGATGCGGAAGAATATCGACCGTCCGAAATCGAATGGTTGCGAGTAATAGCAGACCGGTGAGACATTCAGCTTGGCCAGTTCGCTTACGGCGTATTTCTCCATCTCTTTAACGTCTTTGGGCTCGGCGAACATTATCCAGACCATATACTTGCCCAGCCCGAAGAATGTCGGCTCAGTCTGGTGGTACCTGGCGTAGAGTTCCGTCCAGCCGGCCATCGGTAGGGGGATAAGCTGCTGTATTTCCTTTTTATTCAGGGTGCTGCCGTTGTATTTTTTAGCCACTTTGGCCAGTATTTTCTCGGAGGCAAGCATCATCTCTTCGTAGCCGGAAAGAAAAGTCGTCACGATGCAGTAGGGGACCCCCGCCGGCGGATTACGCGGGTCGATTTTAAGCATATCGGGAATGATGGTGTCCGGCTTCGATGTGTCCACGGCGAAGGTTTCATAAAGCTGCCAGCTCCAGATGATGCAGTGCTCCGGGATATTGTTATTGACGATGTCTTTGACGAAGTCGATGGCATCGGAGAAAGAATCAAAGGCGGCGATGTTTACCCGATTGGCTTCGTTGATGGGGTAAATCCTGAGGGCGGCTCTGGTGATGATGCCCATGGTGCCGTAGCCGCAGGTGTAGAGTCCGGCTAGGTCGGCGAAGGGACCGTAACGCAGGCTGCTACCGGCATCGGGGAAGTGCGAGGAGCCGGTGCGGAACTCGGTGCCGTCGGGGAGGACGACCTCCAGGTCGACAACGGCGTCGAGGTGCCGGTTGCTCAGGCTGCTGGATGGTCGGCCCAGGGCGTTGCCCACCGCCGATGACGAACCCGGGGCGGTGGGGATAAGGGCGCGGAACCCCTTTTCTCTCAACGCTGCCGTGAATTTATCGTAGCTGACGCCCGGCTCGACGACCGCATAGCCGGAGTCGGTGTTTATCTCGATAATACTGTCCATGCGGTGCATGTCCAGGACAATACCGCCCTCGGTAGGGATGCTGTAGCCGGCCAGGCTGACCCCGCCCGCCATGACGGTCACCGGGATTTTGTATTTATTAGCGAGTTTCAGCGTGGCGATGACGTCTTCTTTCCTTTCCGGCAGGATGACAAAGCCGGGCTTGCGAGCGGGAACCGGGCTGATGTCCGCGGCGTAGGTCACCAGAACGACGTCTTCATCCTTGACCTTGTTCATACCGATGGCTTTCTTCAGCTCTCTGCCGAACGACTTATTATTCCCGGTTGTTTTTGTTGATGTAACCATCATCCCCTCCTTTTCAGGTGACGTACAGACGGAAAAGTAAGATGATATTTTTGCGGGGTAAAATGAAAAATGTCTTACAGGCAGGATTCTAGCATGAGAGGGGGTTAATTTCAAATTAGTACGGAAGAGTTATTTGAGAAGAATGTCATTCTCGGGCTTGACCCGAGAATCCAGACCCCCTTTCCCCGCCCCTCGGTGGCTATCTTTTCCCACCCGTCCTCCCTCGCGTCATCCTCGGCTTATCCCGTAGTCTAAGCCCCAAGCTGTTGCGCCAATCTTATATCCGTAACGTTCCAGAGTTCCAACAGCCTGCCGCCGGCGATTTTAAATACGTTAGCGTTGGTCATCTCGACTTTCCTGCCGCTTTGTTGGTGTGTTCCTCTCCAGGTCACCAGCACGGCTACTTCATTCCCCTCGGCAACGATGTCTTCAAGCTTGGCTTTCACATCTGGAAAGTCGGTAAAGAAACTGATTTCGAACTTTTTAGCTTGTTCCCGGGACAAATCGCCCGTAACGGAGTGAAATACGAATCCCGGGGCGAATAGCTTGAAATATGATTCCAGTTCTCTACGGTTTACCAAGTCATAAATACGGTGCACTAGCTCTTTATTTTCTTTTAAGGACATTTAGGTCCTCCTATTTAGGCACAGCCCCGAGCTGTTGAGCCAACCTTACATCGGTGACATTCCAGAACTCCACCCACTTCCCGTCTTTGATTTTGATTATCATAACTACGTCAATATCAATCTTCTTGCCGGTCGCGGGGATGCCCAGATATTCTCCCTGATGGGTGGCTTTCCAGTTTACCAGCGCGGCGACCTTATCTTCCTCGGCGACCATATCCTTGATAGTGATTTTGATATCGGGGAAGGCGTTGAAAAAGGTATGCGCATACTTCTTAAGCTGCTCTAGGGATACGTCGCCGGAGGGCAGGTGCTCTACGTATTCCGGCGCCAGCACCTCGAAGAAGGCATCCATGTCCCGGCGGTTCCAGAGCTCAATGACACGGCGGATAAGCGCTTTGTTGTCTTCGATGGGCATTTGGTTCATCTCCTTACTGTCGCTCAGTCCGCCGCCGGCATCCCCGGCATCTTACCGTCCACCAGCGGCACCACGCATATCATCGTCAGCAGGCTTTTACCTGTGTTAAAAACGCCGTGCTTTTCGCCCGGCAGCACCATGATGGCGTCGCCCTCTTTCAAAGGTATTTCCGTGTTGCTGCTTTTCAGCCTACCCTTCCCCTTAACCACGAACATTTCGTGCTCCCACGCATGGGTATGGTGGGGCGTGGCGCAGCCCGGCTTTATCTCGAAGACCCGCGTCACGAAGGTCGGCGCTCCCTCGTCAGTTCCCGCCACCACTCTCATTATCACCCCCGGCGCCGCTTTCATACCGGCTACCTGTCTGGAGTTCTGTACTTTCATCACATCTCCTCGCAGCAGCGAATGCTTACCTGCCAATTATCAGGGAGAATCTCCAACCTGTCAAGAAATTGACCGTTCTATAGCCGTCTGTTATCCTTAATTAGCTGTCATTTGAAACGCGGAGGTAGCCGGATTGGCGATAGTCCAGAGAGTAATAAAAGATGTAACTGGCGATAGCCTGGAGGCAAACGCCGATATCATCAGGAAATCCTTCGGGACGGTAGTCGATGAACTCAGCCTGACCGTGGAAAATTGCCCCGTCTATCCCGCTTTTACCACTGTGGAGAGACTCGGTGAGCTCAGGAGCAGAGGAGCGGAGTTTTTCGGGCTGTTTATCGATGGCGTACCGGCCGGATTTGCCGCTGTTGAAAAGGAAAACGACGGTAAATACTATATGAAAAGGCTGGCAGTGCTGCCGGAATACCGGCACGGCGGTTGCGGCAAAGAACTCGTGAATTACACTATCGACCATGTACAAAACAAGGGCATCGAAAAGCTTTACATAGCCATCGTAAACGAACAGACGGTTTTAAAGGACTGGTATCAGGGGATGGGTTTCAGAGAAACATCCGTGAAAACGTTTGAGCGACTTCCTTTCACGGTTTGTTTCATGGAACTGTACATCGACTGACTGTAAAGGAATTATTACATGTTCGACTGGGATACGGTCATTATCGGTGGAGGTCCGGCGGGGCTGACGGCGGCGCTTTATTTGTGCCGCGCCAAACGCCGGACGCTGCTGCTGGAGAAAGATACAGCCGGGGGCTATATACGCAATATA
>CAYVPT010000185.1:360-5604 GCA_964453865.1 uncultured Dehalococcoidaceae bacterium | reverse complement strand
ATCCCGGGGCTTCCGCCTCTTCAAAAGTACCACCTTCCAGATAGGACGGGAACCAGAGCTCTATCTGGAGGGCTTCCACGTTATCCATGGCGCCGTAATGCCGGGTAATATGCCCGCCTATCCATAAATCATTGCGGACGACGCTGAAACCCTGCCCGTGGAAAGCCCTCTCGAAAGACCCGGTAAGTAGCTCTGAACATGTAGTGCCGTTGACATCACCGAGACAGACGTCATACTCGGGACCTTTATAATAGCCGTGCAGGTCGAGGAGATAAGCCCGTCCGAAATTCCGGACGGTTTTCTTGAGGATTCGCTCCAGTCGGCGGTGGTAGGGAAGGAAATATTTATCGACTCGTTCCTCTGCTTCTTCCTGACTGAGTTCTCTATCATATAGCGGGTTCCCGAAACAATTATTCCGGGCGACCACGGACTCTCTTTCTGGGCCGAAAAGGGGCGGGGTCAAAGCGCGGTTCAGGTTAACGACGTACCGGCTGTGGGTGGCCTGAATCATGGGGATGCCCAGTCCCGGGAGGAAACGGTAGAGTTCCTCCAGATGCCAGTCCACGGGGGCTAACACTGGAGGGGGGTCCTGCCGGAACTGTTTCAAGACCCGGCGCGGCGCGTATACGCCGCTGTGAGGCAGGCTGGCGACGACGGGGACCCTGGCATGGTCCGGTATCACCAGGTTATATAACTTCACTTCACTTTCCTTGAGAGATGGACAGTACAGGCTGAGACAACAGGTCTATTTGACTATCGATTCTTCACCGCCGTAGAGGCGTTCTTTCCAGGTCACGCCGGCGCCGAACAGCCAGCGCAGGACGGAGTAAGCCACGGTTACAATAAGATAGCCTATGCCGAGGGGATGCAGCCAAGCCGATATCGAAGGCTCTTTGAATCGGTTATCAACAAGCCAGCGCATGAAAAAGACCAGTATTACCTGAAAGACAACCACGGCCCGCCAGTCCAGCGGCGCGTGCGACATGAAAAAGCCGTTCCAGAGCCAGTAGAAAGGCCCCAGATAGAACAGGCAGGCTACGGGTATCAGCACCAGCAACACCAGCGGTGATATGGCCGCTACCGAATAAATGCACCGCACCAGGCCGGTCCACATCGCCCCGACCGTAGGGTACATATTGCAGGAGACCATGGAAGACAGGTCGACGGCGATATGGCGGCCACCGTGTCGGGACACCTCGATGCCCATCCAGATATCTTCCAGTATCCTGGACTGCACTACCTTATGCCCGCCGATACGCCAGTATTCATCCCGTGAAAAAAGCAGAAACTGGCCGATAGCCACCGAGGGACGCATAGCGCGGGAGTGGTGTATCCACCATAGCGGCGCCCAGCCCATGATAATGAAATAAATCAGCGGGACGGCAATCTTCTGCGGCAGGGAGCTGGCAATCTGTCGCGGGAAGCCGGAAAGCAGCGAGATTTTTTGCTTTAAAGCTATTGAAAGCACCCCGCGCAGCATACCGGGGGCATGCTGCGTATCGGCATCAACGAATAAAAGCCAGTCGCCTTTAGCCTGCTTGGCAAGCTGGTAACAGGCAAAGGGCTTTCCGGCCCAGTCGTCGGGCAGAGGCTCGCCGGTGGCCAGACGGATACGTTTGTCTCTATTTGCCATCTCCTGAACGATAAGGGCGGTACTATCGACGGAGTTATCATCCAGCACCAGAATCTCGAAATCAGGGTAGTCCTGCTGCAGCAAAGACTCCAGGCAGGTCCGGATATTATCTTCTTCATCCCGGGCCGGGACCAGCACCGACACCAGAGGTGCCGGCGAGGGTATTTTGCTATCGCGGCGGGGTGTCTTGAGACTCCTCAAGTTGAGAATAAGATTGGTCAGAAAGACCAGCAGCCCGGCGGCGATTATAATCTGGTATAACATTACTTTCCTTTATATTAAACGGAAGTGGTATCCCGTAAAATCGATTGAAGCCAGCGAATTAACCTCCCCCGTAAACGGGGCATAGAGCGCAGGTCTTGGAAATGCCGGTAGATGAACAGCGCCAGTATGCACAGCATCAGCAGAATCACCCAGGACTCGCTTCCGGTGACAGCCAGGTATGCCAGGGTGCCGGCGGCGCCGAGTATCACTACCCAGGCGTCATTTTCCACGAAAAGAAAACCGGCTATGACACAGGCGATGAAAGCCAGTAACGCTTCGTGCTGAGGTACGGCCAGAAGCACGCCGAAGGTGATAGCTACCGCTTTGCCGCCGTGCCAGCCCAGAAACGGCGAGAAAGCGTGACCAAGTACCGCGCTTAAAGCCACCACGACTATCGATAATCCCGGCAGTTCCAGCCAGTTATAGGCCAGGAAAACGAGCGGGACACCCTTGGCGACATCCAGGAACACCGCCAGGTAACCCGCTTTCTGACCGCCCGCCCGGAAGACGTTAACGGCACCGGGATTACCATCGCCATAGCTCTGGATGTTTTTTCCGAGCAGCCAGCGGCCGACCAGTATGGAGAAGGGAACGGCGCCGAGTCCGAAAGCGGCAATTGCCAGCAGTACCGTATATATTATCGTCATGCCTTGCGGCCTCTTACCCTAGAGTACATACCTTGAATGTCTTGGTATACGATAGAACAAAATTACCTGATAGTCAAGTGCTGTCTGCGGTACGTCTCCGGTGCCGCCAGTCGTATAATCTCCAGATACTCATGATGATGAAACCCATCAACCCGATAAATATACCTACCGGTGTGCCCAGCAGGATAACATTAGATACGATGACATGGAATACGCGCCATCCGGTACTTTCGGCGACGTTAGCACCGCCGATCCATTCTGCCAGAGGGCGTGCCACCTCCATGTATATGCCCGAAAGCAAGATAGCACCCAGGAACGAGGCTATCAACAGAATGAAGAAATACCCGGGTTTCCGCCATCTCAGTACTATAGCCACTGCCAGGACGGTCACGGCCAGCCAGCCCAAGATAATGCCGGTAGGATTATCCAGCCCTACGATGATAGCCGTCAACAGCAGGACAAGAAAAGCTGTTACATATATGCGTTTCCTCCGGGAAAACCGCAGCAAGGTCAAGAGCCTGTCTTTTAGTCCGGACATGGATTAATACTCCCTTAACAATCCGCATCTATCCTAGTACGGGAGAAATTTTTTGGCAAGGACGGCTCCTCAATGTATTCTACTCGCTTAAGGCTGCCGGTTTATAACCTCACCCCTTTTTCTGCCCTTTTATCCTTGTTATCTTTTCCCACCCGAGCCGCCCTGTACCATCCCCGGCTTATCCCGTATGATACCACCCATCTCCCCTCTTGAACATAAGAAAAATCGAACCCTGAAGACAATCCTGTTCGAGAGGGGGGACCGAGGGGGTGAGTCAGCATAATCAATCGCCGACAGATAGTACTTTCGGTGGGGGCTACTAGCGGGGTGGGGTAAAATGGGGTATAATTGGACTTAAGCTGAGAGCGTAATAAATGAAGAACTTTATACGTGAATTTCTTATCACCATAGTCTTGGCTGTCATCATTTTCCTGGTGGCGCAGAGGACTATTCAGACCTACGAGGTCTTTATGACCAGCATGGAGCCTAACTTTCATGAGGGGCAGCGGGTAGTGGTCAATAAAGCCGTCTACATCTTCGGAGAGCCGCAGCGAGGGGACGTCATTATCTTCAAGGCGCCCAACAGCAGCGACGAAGATTTCATCAAACGCGTCATCGGCCTTCCCGGCGACGCCGTCGAGGTCAAGGAGCAGGCCGTGTATGTCAATGGCGTAAAGCTGACCGAGCCTTACATAATGGACCAGCCGGCGTATGCCATGCCGGTGAGAGTAGTGCCCAAGGACAAATACTTCGTTCTCGGTGATAACCGCAACCACAGCAACGACTCGCATAATAACTGGTACGTCGACCGTGAAGATATCCACGGCAAAGCCTGGCTGTCCACCTGGCCGCCGGACGACTGGGGAATCGTGGACAACTACCCTCTCGGCGAGCAGATAGCCAATGCCAGCAGCTAGTTGTATGATGCCCGCATTGACCGAATCAATTATCCGTGAGGTACCGGGATGACGGAAAACGTCGAGGGTATTTTCGAGAAGGCGGGGGCTTTACTCAAGGGGCATTTCCTGCTGAGTTCCGGCCTGCATTCTCCCGTCTATTGGGAGAAAGTGCGCGTCCTGCAGTATCCCGAATACACCGAGAAGCTGTGCCGCATGATTGCCGACCACTTTCGCGGTACGGGCATCGAGGTCGTGGTCGGCCCGACCACTCCCGGGATAATCCTAGCCTACGAGACCGCCCGGCAACTCGGTGTACGGAGTATCTTTGCCGAAAAAGACGAGGCAGGGGGCAGAATGTTTCGGGGAGGCTTTCATATCGAATCCGGGGAAAAGGTGCTGGTCGTGGACGATATTATGACCATGGGCGGTTCGGTACGCGATACCATCGACGCCGTAAAAAAGCTGGGAGGTCAGGTTATCGGCGTGGGCATCCTCGTTCTCCGCTCGGCTCAGGAGCCGGATTTCGGCGTACCGTTCTATGCCTGCCACCGGACAGATGTGATTACCTACCCGCCCGAACAATGTCCCCTCTGCAAGGAGGGCATACCTCTGGTGAAACCGGGGAGCAGTCAACCTAAAACCTGAAACAATTACGGTCATTTATCCTCCCGTGAAGCCAATATTCAACGAGGAGGTTGCTCATGGAAACCGCCGCCATCATCGCCATTATCGTGGTTATCGCCGTCCTGATTATCATCCTGAGCATCTACATCATGCGTATAGTATACGCCAGACGTTTCCGTAACTGGCGTGACGAAGCCATCTCACAGTGGCAGACAGAAATGGAGCAGGCCAGGAAGTCCGCCGTCAGGCAGAGTCGTGCCGTCCTGGGCGGCAAGTTCACCGAGCAGATGGTGCCCTATTTTCCCGGTTTTAAGTACGACCCCACCGAGGTTAGATTCATCGGCAGTCCCATCGACATGATAGTGTTCCCCGGGCTGGCCAGCGGCAGTCCCGAGGAAATCGTTATTTTAGAAATCAAGACGGGCAGAAACGCCCATCTGACACCGCAGCAGGTCAAAATCCGTCAGCTCATCGAAGAAGGCATGGTGCGCTGGGACGAGATACATCAGCAGGTGGAAGGGGAAGGAGAGGTGGACATGGAAGACTCAGGGCTAAGTCGAGAATGATACGGGGGCGGTCTGGGTGGGAATAGATTATTACGATGGGGGGTGGGGGGACTGGATTGCCGCCTGCGCAGGA
>CAYVPT010000185.1:0-350 GCA_964453865.1 uncultured Dehalococcoidaceae bacterium | reverse complement strand
GGTGTTTGTCTGTTGCAATTGGATTACTCCTGCCTCCTGCGCTCTTGCTTGGGGGGGGGGCTGGGGGGCAATTGCTTTCCCGGCGGGGGGGGGGGCGGACTGGATTGCCGCCTGCGCAGGAATGACAAATATGAATTTCTTTATTGCTGTTCTAGAGTTCTAACTCCGCCCGAACTCCCGCTCCAGTTGACCGGAACTCAGGCGGATAACGGTAGGCCGACCGTGCGGGCAGGTATGGGGGTTGGCTGTCTGCTCCAGCTGCCGCACCAGCGCCCTCATTTCTGCGTCGGATAAAGCCTGCCCGCTCCTTATCGCCCCGTGACAGGCAATCGATGCCACCATCCGCTCCT
>CAYVPT010000184.1:0-5627 GCA_964453865.1 uncultured Dehalococcoidaceae bacterium | reverse complement strand
ACCTCATCGCCTTCTTTAATCTGAGTATAATCGCCGAGGATAACCGAGGAAACGCTGTCCTCTTCAAGGTTCAGGGCGATGCCGATAATATCATTAGGGAACTGAAGCAGCTCGTTATACTTGGCCGAGGCCAGACCATGAATCCTGGCAATGCCGTCGCCGACCTCGATGACAGTGCCGACATCCACCATGGTTACCGCCGTGCCGAACTGTTCAATCTGCTGTTTTAATATGGATACAATATCTTCGCCTCTTGTTGTCATCCGAGCTACCTCCTTTGCCTCCCGGTTAAAGCAATCATAATCATCTTATTATAACTCCCCACTCCCCCTGGATTCCCGCCCCCGTATCAAGTACGGGGCAGGCTTCGCGGGAATGACAGTGATGCTATATTGTATTCCAGCTTTCGCTGGAATGACATTATTTTTATTACCGCTTCCTCCCCGTCCCGACCAGTTCTCTCTTGAGAGCGGCCAGTTTGCTGCGGGTGCTGCCGTCCAGCAGCTTGCCGCCAACCCTGGCGACGATACCGCCGAGAATTTCCGGGTCGACCTCCGATTTAAGTACAACTTTCTTAGCTACCAGGGTCCCCAGTTTCTCCGCCAGCTTCTCTTTATCTTTATCATCAATAGGAACGGCTGTTATTACATCAGCCATCTGAATCCCGTGATATTCATCCAGCATGCGCTGGTATTCCTCGGCGATTTCCTCCACCATAGCCACCCCGCCCCGGGTTATCAACATCAGGACCAGATTCAAAGCCAGAGGGCTGATATCGCCAAGACTTTTGGTCAGGAGCTTAGACTTGTCCTCGGTTTTTATCTTAGGACTTTCCAACGCCGCCAGAAACGTTTCATCGGCGATGGCCCCGACGATTTTCTGCAGGTCGGTCTGCCACCGTTCCAGTTCTTTTTTCTCCAGCGCTATCTCGAAAACCGCCTGAGCGTAGCGCCGGGCATAAACTTTTCTCGGCATAATATTCCTGTCACTACAATGTCATTCTGAAGGAGCCAAGCGACTGAAGAATCTCGGGGAGGGGTGGTAAAAAAAGCCCCTCCACACCCCTGTATCCTTCGCTGCGCTCAGGATGACACTTAAAACTCCTTTTATCCTGTTACTCCTTTTTCCCGGTCGAACTTTCTTCCAGCACCTTGTCGATAAGCTCGCGGTGCTCTTTCTTGTCCAGTGATTTTTCGATGACCTTACCGGCCGCCAGCACTGTTAAATCGGCAAACTCGCGGCGGACCTCGGAAATAGCGTCATCGCGCTCCCGCTGTATTTCGGAGCGAGCTCTGGTAAGCAGAGTTTCGGCCTCTTTTTTGGCGTCTTCCTGCGACCGCTGCTTGACGTCCTCGCCGGCCTTGACGGCGCGGGCTATCCTTTCCTGCCCCTCGCGGCTGGCTTCTTCGAGCTGCTTTTTGACCTGCTCCTCGCCGCGGGTCGACTGCTCTTTGAGAGCCTCGGCCTGGTCCATGCTCTCCCTGACGCGCTTGGAACGTTCATCCAGCATGCGCATTACCGGTTTATAGGCAAAGATGCGCAGAACCACCAGCAGTATGATGAAAGTTACGACCTGTGTTAACAACACCGGCCAATTTATCCCTAACTTGATAGGAAGGTCCTCCATTTTAACCCCCTGACTAAAACAACCTGAAAACCAATTTCAGGATTTAATCCCGGACTAGCTCAATATGAACATCCAGGTAACAGCTGCCATGCCGACAACAACTCCGATGACCATGACGGCAGCCGCAATAACGGCAATAAAGACTGGAATACCGCTTTCTTCCATGATGCCTCTCCTCTATCCTGATAATAAGATTCCGACTACGCTACCATGGCAAGTATAATGGCCACAATCAGGGCGTAGATGCCGATAGCCTCGGCCAGAGCGATGGCCAGAATCATGTTGGTCTGGATAGGACCCCTGGCCTCAGGATTACGTGCCAGGCCCTGCATAGCGCCGTATCCGAGAATACCGATACCAATGCCGGGACCCAGAGCGCCCAGGCCCATTGCCAAACCTGCCGCTAAAAATTTGACTGCTTCAGCGTCCATGTGATACCCCTCCTGATTATATATTTGTCTATATATTTTAATGCGACTCCGCTCCGTGAGCAGGAGTTATCGCCATAGTAACGAACACAAGTGTCAGTAGACTGAAAATAAGCGCCTGGACCAGACCTATCAACAGTTCAAGCACATAGAACGGGAACGGCATTATGAAGGGTAACAGAAACGCCGCAATAAGCAGTAATATCTCGCCCGCCGTCATATTGCCGAACAACCTGAAAGTAAAACTAACATTGCGGATAAGCAGGCTGAGAAATTCCAGCCCGCCTACGAAAATTTGGATAGCTCCCTCGAAAATCCCCATTACGTCAAACTTGCCCTTGAATATCCTGCCGATGTTTCTGAATAAGGGGCCGAAGTTGACATACTGCTTCACGAAGTCCATGCGGGCATGCTTGAGTCCGTAGAATATAACGAACACGAAGGAAACCAGCGCAATTGCCAGCGGGGTGTTCACATCCGTGTTTGCACCGCGTATAAGCTCGTAGTGATGACCGTGAATGGTAATTTCTATCGAGCCAAAGCCGGGAATCAGGCTGAGCCAGGCGTTAAAGAGGACAAAGAGAAAGATGGTGCAAATTACCGGGAAAAATTTCCTCCCGTTTTCCTCACCGGCAATACTGTTACAGAGGTCGTATATCCACCCCAGCGCCAGCTCGAAAACCATCTGCAGGCGACGGGGGACTATCTGCATCCGCCGGGTGACCGCCCAGCAGAAAACCACCAGGAAAACAACGGTAATCCAACCGGCTATCATAGTATTGGTAATCGGCAGGCCGAAAACGTGGAAAAGCTCCGGTGCCGGGAGGTGTGGTTCCGGGGAACTCGCGGTAAGCCATTCCGGTAAATCGAGACCGGGGAACATTACCTGTCCGATGGCGCCCGAAAGAAAACCGACGACAATAAGAGCCAGGAAGATGACACCAACAATGATTAAAACGGGGAAAGAACAGCCCAGGCAACCGCGCTTTTTAGGCCCGGTCACTAACCGTTCTCCTTGTCTTTCCGGTTATTCATGAGGGGTCGAATCATCTGATAAACACCGTAAACAGCTACCACCAGCCCCAAGAGCAACCCGCCTATTATAAACAACGGTTCAGTACTAAATTTGTTATCAAGCCAGAGGCCGGCAAACGTTCCCCCCACAATGCAGATACCTATGAAGAACCCCACCCCGGTCAGCCTAAGAGCCGCCGCCCATCTGTTCATACTGACCTCAATATACTGACCTTGAGCATAATACCAGAACCGGATACCTCAGGTCAAGCCAGTGATAGGGGGTACTTAAAATGCCTGTCGATAATCAACTAAACAGCCACGATAAATCAGTTTAAGAAATCATTCCCGTATAATTATTACAGTAGTTTAAGCGCGCTTGCCCTTGAGCGGAGACGACCCGAAATCGCCGGCCTTGACCTCGCCGGAGACATCGTCGCCGGATATCTTGATATTATAGGCCAGGTTCATCTTGCCCATAGGACTTTCTATTTCCATCTCCCAGGTAACATCATCCCCACTGACCTTGCCGCCACTGAACTCCATATTCCCCATGGAGCTTTCCATGGTACCGCCGACCTTGTCGCCGTCAGTCTTCAGCTTTAACTTGGACTCCTGTTTACCCATCGGGGTGTCAATTTCGACGTTATAAGTGCCGTCAACAGCCATTTTCATGCCTCCTTGCGATTTCCCGCCTTGACAAGTTTCAACGCATATTAGCACCGTGATAATTCAATGTCAAATGAAAAAGCCCCGCTTTACGTCAGGGCTTTTCAATATCATGTGGTAGATTGCCGATTATGACTTGCGCTTATCAAAATCATCGAGGTCAAGGGTATTGATAAAATCGTAAAAAGCCGACATCTTTTTCTTCATTTCTTCATCGGTAACCCGGTGACCCTTGCCCTCACCCTCGCCAGCCTCTTCGAAGATAGGCTTACCGGTCTCGGTGTCCAGTAAAATACCGGCTTTATCCAGTACCGATTCATCGGCATAAATAGGTACGCCGGTCCTTACCGCCAGAGCCAGGGCGTCACTCGGGCGGGAATCAACCTCCATCTGTTTTCCATCAATATCGAGAATAACTCTGGCATAGAAAGTGTCATTTTTCAGGTCGTTGACAATGATTGAATTAACCGCAGCACCGAGAGTATCAATGACCGAAGTAAGCAGGTCGTGGGTTAGCGGCCGGGGTACCGCCACGCCCTGCAATTTCACGGCTATAGCATCCGCTTCCGCCGGTCCAATCCAGATAGGCAGATAACGGTCCGATGCTTTTTCTTTGAGAATAACCACCCGCTGGTAGTTCATCAGGCTAACCCGGATGCTATCGATGCTCATCTCTATCATGTCTTGCCTCCCTCACCCTTTTCTCACCCGTCGTCTTTAATTCTAATCCCTGCCGTAAACCCTGTCAAATAAAAAAGGCGTACGACGGGCTAAGCATAGAATGATACAGGGCGGTATGGGTGGGAAAAGATAAAACCAAGGGAGGGGGGTGGGGGCAGAAAGAACATGAAATCGCCGCCTGCCCGCCGCATGACCGGAGAACCAGAGAAAAATATAGTGCCGGTACCCTCTATTCTTTCTCGAAAATAGATTTGATAATCCTGGTGAAGAACTTGACAGCTGTCCTCTGTCTGAAACCGGCCAGAAAAGCGATGACGATGGGAAGGGCCGTGACGCCAATTTTACTTATTCCCTCAGCTTCATTCGATACGGCGGTAATATTCGCGGTTACCGTGTCCTGAAGCGATGCCGCGGCGGCGTTGGCCGCGGCCGCCTCCTGAAGCGGCACGCCGCTTACCGCCAGCAGACCGGCCTGCAAGATGAGAAAGACAACCGCTCCCATGGAGAGTCCCAGCAGCGGGTGAAAGTAATACCACGGCCAGTAGCGCCGATCGAAGTCCTGGTCGGCGAAGTGCGTGTGCAGGGCGAAATAGGCATCCACGACACCTCCTACACCACCCCACAGTGCGCAGGCCAGGCACACCCAGGCGGTATCCACCAGCCTTTCCTGTCCGGGAACGAGCTGGTAGATAACAATTATACCGACTAAACCGATAAACCATACCAGGTTATAGCCGGCGATAAGCGGGAAGAAATTCGGCTGCGCCTCGCGGGAATCGTAAGCTCTGAGCAGGCGTTGCCTGACTCCGTCAAAGTAACCCAGGACCTTATTCATTTCCGGATCATCTTTTTCAAGATTCTCGCGCGCTTCGGTCAACAGCTTGGTGCAGTCTCCGGTGACGGCTTTACTGCTGCTCTCTTTGGCTACCAGCCTGGTCAGTCTTTCGCCTTCCTGTTTGAGTATTTTCTTCTGCGCTGCCTTATCATCTTTTAAAAGACTTTCACCCGGCTCCCCGAGAATTTTTTTATAGTACTCGTCTTTAAATTTTTGCCTCTCTTCCTTTTTCCGATTATCCTTAGCCATAGTTACACCCCCTGTGCCTTTAATATCGCAAAATGATTATAGCACTTATTTATGTGAAGTCAAGTGAAGCGAGTGGGGAAAAAGGGGTGAAGATTCAGGGATACACAGCGGATGATGCGAGGGC
>CAYVPT010000183.1:0-5662 GCA_964453865.1 uncultured Dehalococcoidaceae bacterium | reverse complement strand
CCCATATCCACCTTGAATAACAGTATCCCCGCCCCCCAGAAAATCAGTATCTGGATAAGCCCTCTTATCACCGACCCTGTATAGATGCCCCCCAGTATCGATTCTTTACTGGCTGATGTAGCCAGCAGCCTCTCCAGCGTATGGTTCTGGCGTTCTTTAACTATCGCCTCCGCGGAAACCGCCGCCGCAAAGAACACGAACATCACCAGGTATCCGGGGACGACGTAGTTGGAGGGGTTCTCCTCCTCCACCTCGCCCACCTTTTCTGTCCGGTAGTTCAGGTAACTCGCTCCCGCCCCCGCACTCCCTTCCGTAAAAAGCTCGTTCGTTATTTTACCAATCGCTGTCTTAATTTCTTCCGGCGTCGCCCCGCTCATCGCCAGGAGCTGACCGCTGGCGCCGATGATTACCCTGTCCGTGCTTATCTGCGACGATATCGCCGAGGCTACCCCGCCGAGTACCGCCCTCATGTTGACGGCGCTGGCATCGGCGTATATCTCTAGCTTCGTCGGTGTCCCCGCCGTCAGGGCCTGTGTGAAATCGGCCGGGAAAGCCAGGAAACCCTCCAGTTCACCATCCTCTACGGACTGACGGGCGGCGTTATAGTCCATGTCCCAGATGATTTCGGGGTCGCCGGGTCCCAGCAGCGCTTCGTCTTTAGTCTCTATGGAGCTTATTATCTGCTGGCTCAGGCCGCCGGCCGCTTCCTGCGTGGCCAGGTGTATCTCCAGCCTCTCATCTTCTCCCCCTATCCCCTGCATGAGGAAGTTGAACAAAACGATGAACATAAAGGGGAATATAACGAAAAAGAACACAGTAGCGCGGTCCGTGGCGAATATCTTCAGGTCTTTCATGGCGATAAACCATATATGTTTCAAGTTCTTCATGGCGTTTATTTACTCCCCGGCACCGCCTTGAAAATCATCCGGCTGATTATCAGCCCTACGATGGCTACCCCCGCCAGCACCACCAGCGGCTGCCATACCTCTCCCAGCGAGCCGCCCTGCGATATCACCTCACGATAGGCCTCGTTGGCATAGGTGTTGAGGGAAATTTTACTCATGGTGCCCAGCGTAGAACCTTCTGCTATCTCGAAGAAAGTCCCCCCCACCATCACCATAAACATCGTCACCACGACGCCTATCCAGTTAGCCGCCGCCACGGTCCGCGCAACGGAGGCTATTATCATGCCCAGGGCGGCGGCCGCCGCCGCGAAGATAACGGAAATCACCAGGGATGCTAGGAAGGACAGCGGGGTGAACATTTGAAAGACGGCGTAGGATAATACCAGCAGTATCAATGTCTGTATGAACCCCCGCGATATGGTTGACAGGAATTTGCCGAAGAACAACTCGCCCGCGCTGAGCCGCGTGGTGAGAAGTCTCTCCAGCGTGCCCCTCCTGCGTTCCTCAACGATTGTCTGAGCGCTTAAAGACAGCGAGAAAAGTACGTACATGGTGATAATGCCGGGGAGATATTGATTTATGAAGTCGGGACTGCCGCCGATTATCTCTTCTTCAATGCCGAGAGCCGGCTGCTGCCTTTCCCGGGTAAGGAGATCCTGCACGGTGACCGCTATAGCGTTTTCAGGTATTCCGCTCCCCTCCAGATAACTTTTTACCCGGTTGGTTACCTGGAATTCCTGATTAATCTGTTCCGCCACGCCCCTTATCATGCTGGCGAGTATCTGCCCCTCCTGCCCCCCGTTGCCTCTCTGCTTGAAGACAAGCTCCGTTCTTCCGTCGGACTCCAGGGTTGCCGAGAAGCCTTCCGGTATAAACAGCACCATCAGCAGGTCGGACCTGTCCAGTTTCTTATCGGCTTCCTCTACCGTTATCAGGTCGATGCTGATGCCGTCGATGCTGTCCAGCCCTTCTATCAGCTGCTGGGAGTAGACTCCCCGGTCTTCGTCAACGATGCTGGCGGTGGCTTTGAACAGGGTCTGCCCCCCGAACGCCCCGTACATCAGGGCGAAGGTTAGAATCGGCAGCAGCAGCCCGAAAGCCAGGTCGCTCTTATCCTGTAAATACAGGCGGACTTCATTCAGGGTTATCAGTAATGCTCTTTTCATTTACTTTGTTAATCGCGCAGGCTACGCCCCGTCAGATTCAGGAAAACGTCTTCCAGCGTCACCTTATCCGGCGACCCTATTTTCGATTTTAAATTATGTGGGGTATCCAGGGCGATTATCTGCCCGCCGTCCATTACGGCGATTCTCTGGCAGAGACGGTCGGCCTCTTCCATATAGTGTGTCGTATAGAGAATGGTCATGCCCTTTTCCTGGAGTCCCAGGATATTTTCATAGATATTGTTTCTCGATTGTGGGTCAATGCCTACCGTCGGCTCGTCCAGAAAGACAAGCCGGGGATTGCCCATCAATGCTATCGCCAGGTTGATACGCCGCTTCATGCCGCCGGAGAACTTGGATATCTTACCTTTGGCTCTTTCCTGCAGTCCCATCAGCTTCAGGTTGGCGATTGCCTGGTCTCTGGCCGCTTGGCCGTCGAGTCCCGCCATCCTCCCGAAGAAGACCATGTTGTCCAGCGCGGAAAGGTCTTCATAAAGCGCCAGGTCCTGCGGGCATACGCCGATGAGGCTGCGCACGGCCTCCGCTTCGCGTTTTACAGAATGTCCGCCGATGTTGATTTCGCCGCTGTCGGCTTCCAGGACGGTGGACAGCATGCGTATCGTCGTGGTTTTCCCTGCCCCGTTGGGACCCAGCAGCCCGAATATTTCTCCCTGGTAGATGGAGAAAGAAACGCCATTTACCGCTTTAAAGTCCCTGAAGCTTTTGTGAAGGTCTTTAACGACCACGTATTCCTCAGCCATGACCTTGCCTCCGCTCTTCCTTACTGAAAATCCAAAAAGCTTTGACCATTATATACCTAGTCATTCTAGGTTTGCAATAAGTTTTTAACATAAATAATACTCTTATATAAAAAGAAGGAGGCCACCGGTATACCGGTGGCCTCCTGAACTGCCCTGTCTCACCGAGTTTAAGGCCAGAGCACCTTGGCCACGTCGTCCAGGCCGAGTTCCATCAATGCTTCTTTACTCGGCTTGCCCGTCTTGATATCCCAGCCAAGCTCCTGATAGTACTCGTTGAAAAGGTCGTCTTCATTCAGAGTGATGCCGGCGCGGGGACCTTCGGCCTTAGGCGGAATGCCCATCATCCTGTCAGGAAACTTCCACGGCGTTTTGATGCCTTCACGCACATTGAAGGCCTGCCGCATGGTAATAATCCTGTGCCCGGTCTTCTGTATTTCATCCATATCAATATCCCAGCCGGTGATAGTCTGGAAGGCCTCGACCAGATCGTTGATATGTCCGTAGCCGTCACCGATGACAATCATGCAGATACCGGCGGCATTGTATGCTTCGGTAATCATGGCGCCATGCTTGTGCGGCTTGCCCCGGCCCTTGAAGGCCATCGGGTCGTACTCCGGCATAGCACCCGCAGGTAGCGGACCTTCACCACCCTGGGTGTGGCGCCCGGGGGTAGGCTCCGCGCCGTAGCCGATGGCGAACTGCGGGCCGCCGCGCGAATCGTGGGCCGGGAATTCCTGCCCACCTACATGCATGGCATATTTCTCGGAGCCCTTGCCGATTCTCTCGGCGGCTTTCTTAACGCCGTCGGCGATGATACCACCGAACCCCTCACGCTTGCCAAGCTTTTCCGTCATAGCCACGATGCTCCTAGTATTACCCCAGGTCATTTCAAGGCCGTCGGTATCGTCTTTGGTAATCAGGCCGTTTTCGTAGCAATCGATGGTAAAGGCGATGGCGGCGCCGGTGGAAATTGTATCGAGACCGTAACGATTGCAGATATCGTTGATTTTAATGATCGATTCCAGATTGTTGTTGAGGCAATTGGAGCCGAACATGGCCAGCGTCTCGTATTCCGGCTTATGAGCCTCAGGACCATACTTATACTCGCCGTCGCTTGGCTTCATGATACCGCCGCAGGCTATGGGACAGTGCCAGCACCCGTAATTTTTTGCCTGCTGCGGCTCGACATTTTCCGCACCGATATCCTTGTACTCCTTGAAGTCGACAACCGCGACGCCCGCCCAGTTTTTACAGGGCGCATCATCGCCCTCGCAGCACATGTTGAAGAGGAAGGGTGTACCGTATTTCCTTACAAACGGAGCGTTAGGGCCCATGTTGGCAATGTGCTTCTTGCGCATCTCGGCAGACTTGGCCGCATCGGCTACGGGAACCTTCATGTTTCCCTGCACTGCGATTGCTTTGAGCTTCTTGGAGCCCATTACAGCAGCCAGCCCGGAGCGAGCAGCAGCCCTGCCCTTGTTGCACATCACAGCTGCTATGAGCGACATCTTCTCGCCGGCGGGACCGATGCACGCCACTTCGAGGTCTTTGCCATGCATTTCCCTCAGGATATCCTGTACCTCGAAAGAGTCTTTCCCCCAGATATTGTCGGCATCTTTAAACTCGACCTTGCCGTTATCGATTAACACATAAACGGGCTTGTCCGACTGGCCGGTAAAGAAAACAGCGTCGTAGCCGGCGAACTTAAGATACGGTCCCACGTTGCCGCCGGAATTGGCATCGCCCCAGCCGCCGGTGAGTGGTGACTTGCCCACCATGACATAGCGCGAGCCGCCCATGGCATCTGTGCCGGTCAATACTCCGGTAACCATGCCCAGTATTGCCTCCGGCCCCAGCGGGTCGACGCCGGCTTTCTGCCGGGAGAAAAGAATCCTGGCGCCCAAGCCGTAACCTCCCAGAAAATCCCGTCCCATTTTCTCGTCGAGAGCCTCTTCTTTCGTTTGCTGTTTGGAAAGGTCCACCCAGAGTATTTTTCCCATGAAACCGCTTGCCATATGTAACCTCCTGTGATAATTATTTACACATTAAACTCAAAATACAGCTTACACTGCCGTATTAAGAATTGTCAAACGTCCCCCTTTTTTATACCCGTGAAATGAGCGTGTTTTACTTAATTGCCGCTGAATACTCACTCCCCGAAACGATGCTGTTGACATTCGTATAAAAAGGGGATTAACATAGCTTCGAGAGCTTGAGGATGTTTACATGTCACCCGTACTGAAAGATAAAGTCGCTATTATCACCGGTGCCGGCCGCGGCCTCGGTAAAGAATTTGCCCTGAGATTTGCCAGAGAGGGTGCCCGTCTATTGCTGCCGGATATCAGCCTGGAACGGGCGCAGGAAACCGCCAGCGCAATCAAGTCCATGGGCGGTGAAGCCAGCGCCATGCTTACTGATATCTCCGAGGAAAAAGACACGCAAAAGATGGCGGATGAGGTTATCCGGCGCTACGGCCGCGTGGATATCCTGCTCAACAACGCCGCTTTATACTACGGCGTGGGACGCCGCGCTTGGGACGCCTGGACGGTGAAAGACTGGGACCGTTTGTTCGAGGTGAATGTCCGGGGGACTTACCTTTGCTGTAAGGCAATCGGTTCCCTCATGGAAAAGAAGGGCAGTGGTAAGATTATCAATATCGCTTCGGATGTTTTTCGAGTGCCCGGCGCGGTCAACCTGCTGGCTTACGCCTGTAGCAAGGCGGCTGTTTACGCGCTTACGCAGGCATTAGCCCGGGCTTTAGGCCCCTCCGGCATTAATGTCAACAGCATCGGCCCGGGATTTACGGCTACCGAGGCCAGCCTGGGACAGGACG
>CAYVPT010000182.1:0-5693 GCA_964453865.1 uncultured Dehalococcoidaceae bacterium | reverse complement strand
CATAGGCTACCGGGATAACAGAGAGGATACGGTATGTTGAATACCGGGCGAGCTGCATAGGTGCGTCAGGAAATAATGTGTATAGTAACGGAATTCTGTCGGCATAATAGATAAGGGCTCCGAAGGTCATGATAGCCAGAATAATCCAGAAATGCGGAACTCTGTAATACTTTTTCAATAGCGTACCTGTCATCTGGATGCTATGCTAAATCGTCCAGGCCCAGCCAGCCTTTTCTCAAAGCCTGTAAGACAGCCTCGGTCCTTGAGCCTACATCCATCTTTCGGAAGATATTGGTCAAGTGCGACTGTATGGTGCGTCGGCTCAGATAAAGATGGGTGGCAATATCCTGATTGCTCATGCCGCGGGCTGCCAGCTTTAATATCTCCATTTCTCTTTCGGTGAGTTCGGCTAGCTCAGTCGGTTCTTCCGATTTCCGGCTGGTGGCTCCGAAGTGGCTAAAGACCTTCTGGGCAATAGACGGATGAAGAATAGCTTCACCGTCGAATACGGCACGTATGGCGTTTACAAGATTTCTGCCGCTTACATTTTTCAAGAGGTATCCGGCGGCGCCTGCTTCCAGCAACGCCACGATATACTGGTCATTTTCATAAGCGGTCAAGATCAATACAGCGGTTTTGGTGAATCTGGCTTTTATCTGCTTGGTGGCTTCGATGCCGTTGACTACGGGCATGGCGATATCCATTAAAACAACATGGGGTTTTAGTTGGGTAACCAGTTTGACCGTCTCTTCACCATCGCTGGCCTCGCCGATGACCTCCATATCTTTCTCCTGTTCAATAAGATTGCGGGTTCCCTCACGGAACAGGGCATGGTCGTCGGCAATCAGTACTTTAATTTTATTCATCAGCATACCTTAGTCGGATATTTAATGCCGTCTTTAATATTATAGTTCGATGCAAACGATAGTTCAAAGTATCAGGTACCTCGAGGCATGAACTGCACAAATGGCTTAGTCGAAAAATACGCCATTGTGACAGACCTGATTAAGCCAGAAGCTGGATTAAACAGGTTCGGATTACTGTTACCATAAAAGTAGAGGTAGCCAAGGGAGGTGATATTTATGGAGAGTGCGCAGGACGAAAATTTTATCAGCATCTCGACGGTTCTTGATGAACTGGAAAAAGACCTGGCCGGCCAGGCTATTGAGATTAAAGAAGAGGAATCTTCCTCTGGAAAAGAAGCCATCCTTGAGATATTAGGTCGAGCTGCGGATGACCACAAGTTTCTGGCAAGACTGGCCGAGAACCCGGCCAACGCACTTAAAGAGTACCAACTGACATCGGAAGAAAGGGCCGCCCTCGCCTCGGGAGACATAAAGCGTATAGAGGCCTGGTGCGGCAAATTAGATAAAAGGTTGAGTACCTGGATTTGGTGTCGTCTTCAACAGGAGAAGTGGTAAGAAAGCGGGGTATCAAATAAGTATGACAAAGGTGAAAGAAGATAAGGTTGCGGTAATCGAACAAGATAAAGCGTATATAGCTGAGAAGGTGAACGAAGTTCTGGCATCTTATGCAGGGGACAAAGCCGAGCTTATTCCGATTCTGCAACAGGTTCAGCAGGTCTTCGGCTATTTGCCTGAGGAGGCGATGAGTCTTATAGCTGAGTTTGTTGATGTTCCGGAATGTTCTGTCTTCGGTGTGGCTACGTTCTACGCACAGTTTAAGTTCGTGCCCGTGGGCCGTAATGTCATTAAGGTATGCCGCGGCACCGGTTGCTATGTTAAAGGAGCGCCTAGATTGCTGGACGAACTGGAGAGCCGATTGAATATCAAAGACGGCGAAACAACGCCGGACGGGGAATACACACTAGAGACAGTAGCCTGTTTTGGTTCCTGTGCTCTGGCGCCGGTAATGGTCGTCAATGACAGGGTGTACGGCAACGTTACGGTTGAAAAAGTAAGGGAGATACTTAACTCAAAGGAATAGCACTCTTTAACAGCGGAACAACCCGGTGAAAGAATATTCGGGAGGAAACAATGGATTTCCAGAAAATTAAAAAGCAGGCAACCGCGGATTGGCAGGCTTTGCAGACCAGCCCCAGGCCGCGTATATCAATCGGCATGGGTACCTGCGGTATCGCTGCCGGTGCTGAGGATATTTTAAATACGCTGCATCAAGAATTGAGTATTAATAATATTGAGGCGGATATCATCCATGTAGGCTGCATCGGTCTTTGCTATGCCGAGCCGCTGATAGAAATAACTAAACCCGGCAAACCCGGTGTATTTTACGGAAATCTTACTCCTGAACTTGCTACGGAGATAGTTCGTGATTGGCTCATGGGCGATAATCCCCGGTCGGACCTTGCCCTGGGTACACGCGGCGAAGGCACCATCAGTGGTATCCCTCGCCTCTTTGACCTCCCGGTGCTCAAACCTCAGGTGCGCATCGCCCTGCGTAACTGCGGTAATATAGACCCCGCTGACATCAACCACTATATTGCTAACGGCGGCTACGACGGACTGAGTGAAGCACTCCAGATGGATGGGCAAGAAGTAATCGACATAATTAAAGAATCAGGGCTACGCGGTCGCGGCGGCGCCGGTTTCTCTACCGGTCTTAAGTGGCAATTCTGCCGTGATGCCCCCGGTACGCAAAAATACATGATTTGCAATGCTGATGAAGGGGACCCCGGTGCTTTCATGGACCGGGCGGTACTGGAAGGAGACCCTCACGCTGTCCTTGAAGGTATGCTCATCGGGTCGTATGCGGTCGGGGCTTCTGAAGGATATATCTACATACGTGCCGAGTACCCGCTGGCAATAAAACGGTTAAAAGTTGCTCTGGAGCAGATGGAGAAGTACGGACTGCTCGGTGACAATATCATGGGCTCCGGGTTTAATTTTCACATAAAGATAAAGGAAGGTGCCGGCGCCTTCGTCTGCGGTGAGGAGACGGCCCTCATGGCTTCTATCGAAGGCAACCGGGGCATGCCTCGCTCACGTCCCCCGTTTCCAGCCAACTCCGGGCTGTGGGGGAAACCCACCAATATTAACAACGTGGAGACCTGGGCTAATGTTTCCGCCATCATGAAAAAGGGTGCTGACTGGTACGCCGGCTACGGCACCGAGAAGAGCAAGGGTACCAAGACCTTTTCACTCGTGGGTAAAGTTATGCGAACAGGTCTTATTGAAGTACCCATGGGTATCCCCCTGCGTGAAATTATATACGGAATCGGGGGCGGTATACCGAACGGTAAGGATTTCAAGGCGGTACAGACCGGCGGTCCCTCGGGCGGGTGTTTACCCGCCAGCTTCCTAGATTCCCCGGTGGACTATGAGTCCCTGGCGGCAGCCGGTTCCATCGTCGGTTCGGGCGGCATGGTGGTAATGGATGAGGACACCTGCATGGTTGACGTTGCCCGGTACTTCCTGACTTTCACACAGCTCGAGTCCTGCGGTAAGTGCATACCATGCCGCTGGGGTACCAAGCAGATGCTGGATATTTTAGAAGATATCGTTCACGGTAATGGCCGGGAGGGAGACATCGAACTGCTCCTGGAACTGGGTGAAGCGGTTAAGAACGGCTCTCTTTGTGCCCTGGGCGGCACGGCTCCCAACCCGGTGCTGACGACCATCCGCTATTTCCGCGACGAATACGAAGCCCATATCAAGGAGAAACGCTGTACGGCACTGGCCTGTAAAGCGCTGGTATCTTATTACATCGACGCTGAAAAATGCCAGGGTTGCGGTATCTGTGCCCGTGCCTGCCCCGCCGAGGCTATTAATGGCGGCAAGCGCATGGTGCACGTTATAGACCAGAGTAAATGTATAAAATGCGGCGGCTGTCTGGATGCTTGTCCGGTTAAATTTAGCGCGGTGGCGAAAATATCCGGAGAGCCGGTTAAAGCTCCCACCGAGCCGGTCCCGGTAGGCAGTCAGGCGTAAATGGCGGGAACATTATCTTAATTGATGATATTGGAGGCAACCGATGACAATAACTAGCTCAACTGTAGCCGATGAGAAAAAACTGGGGGCTATCGCCCTGACTATCGATGGAATCAAGGTGGAAGTGACGGAGGGGACTACGGTCCTCGAAGCGGCGCGGAAGGCCGGTGTCTATATTCCTACCCTCTGCTACGATGAAGACCTCAAGCCTTACGGCGCCTGCCGGCTATGTATCGTACAAGTAGAAGGAATGCGCGGTCTGCCCACTTCCTGTACCACTCCGGCTACGGACGGCATGGTTGTCCATACAGAAACACCCTTGGTAAACCAGTCACGCCGTATTACCATGGAGCTAATCATGGCCAACCATCACGGTGACTGCCTCACCTGCGGTAAGAACCAGAACTGCGAGCTTCAAGAGGTAGCTAGTTATCTGGGCGTCGAGCAGGAGCACTTCGATAGAATGCGGAAGAGCAAGACGACAGTCGCTGTTGACGATAGCCACCCCGCCTTCACACGCGACATCAATAAATGTATTCTATGCGGCCGGTGCGTACGCGCCTGTAACGAAATTGCCTGCGTCGGCGCTATCGACCTCGCTTTCAGAGGCAACTCGGCCAAGGTAAGTACCTTCAGAGATAAGCCTCTTCTGGAATCAATATGCGAGGGCTGCGGCGAATGCCTGGAGCACTGCCCTACCGGGGCCCTTATCCCCAAGAATACCAAACAGGCGACGCGTTACGTCAAAACAGTCTGTCCTTACTGTGGCGTGGGCTGCTCTATTTACCTGGGCATACGCGGTAATGAAATAGTCAGTGTACGCGGTGATAAAGAGAGTCCGGTTAACAAAGGCGGTCTCTGCGTTAAGGGACGGTTCGGCTTCGACTATGTAAATCACCCCGACAGGTTGACCAAACCTCTGATAAGAAAAGAGGGCTGGAGCAAGGATGTCGAAGTTAACGGTAATTTTAAGGATATTTTCCGCGAAGCTACCTGGGAAGAGGCTATCGACCTCGTAGCGAACCGGCTTTTAAGTACCAAGGCGAAATATGGGCCGGACGCCCTAGGAGTGTTGAGTTCTGCCAAGTTTACCAACGAGGAAAACTACCTGGTGCAGAAATTTACCCGTGCCGTCATCGGTACCAATAATGTCGACCACTGCGCCCGTCTCTGACATGCTTCTACAGTGGCCGGTGCGGCCACAGCCTTCGGCGACGGCGCCATGAGTAATTCAATTGCTGACTTTAAGAAAGCCGATCTCCTCTTCATCATCGGCTCCAACACCACCGAGTGCCACCCTATCATCGGGCGGTATGTTCGGCAGGCGGTTCGCAGTGGGGACACCAAGCTGATAGTGGCTGATCCGCGTACCATCCAGCTCGCCAAGAAAGCAACCCTTTACCTGCGGCAGAAACCCGGGACCGACGTAGCACTTCTCAACGCCATGATGAATGTAATCATCGAAGAAGATCTATATGATAAAAATTTCGTCGAGGAACGTACCGAGGGCTTTGAGGAGATGGCTGCTGTCATCAGGAAATATACCCCCGAGATGGCCGAGGCAATTACCGGCGTGCCTAAATCACAGATAATCAGGGCAGCCAGACTTTTCGCCAACGCAGACAAAGCCTGCATACTCTATGGCATGGGTATCACCCAGCATACCACCGGTACAGACAACGTAAAAAGCATCGCCAATCTGCTGATGCTGACGGGTAATATCGGCCGGGAGGGCACCGGCTTCAGCCCGCTGCGCGGTCAGAACAACGTCCAGGGTGCCTGCGA
>CAYVPT010000181.1:1558-5709 GCA_964453865.1 uncultured Dehalococcoidaceae bacterium | reverse complement strand
AAAGCAGTCGATTACTACCTGGACGCCGGCCTCGGCTGGTTCTATGTTCGCCAAGACCACAATACCGGCAGGGAGCGGGTAATATACTCCGCCGTGGTCGACCCCGAAATCCTCAAGGACGAACTGAACGACATGGTACTGGAGGCGGGGGTTGACCTGCTGCTCCATTCCTGGGGGACGCAGGTTATCATGAAGGACAATACGGTCAACGGCGTTTTCTTCGAAAGCAAGTCCGGACGGCAGGCGCTCCTGGGTAAAGTCATCATCGATGCTACCGGCGACGGCGATATCTTCGTAGCGGCGGGGGCGGAATACGACAACGAGTGCGATAACAAACGCCGCACGGCCTGGCTGGCCCTGGTCTTCTGGATGGCTAACGTCAACATCGGGAAATACGACCGTTTTAAGGCGGAACAGCCGGAAAAACTCAAAGAACTGATGCAGGAGCTTTTAAAGCTGGGCGGTTATCCCCGCTTCATGAAGGGAGTCCTGAGAAACCAGGAGAACGTCGTCTGGTATCACTGCATGCAGCCGCAGCGGGAGCGTACCGACGCCATGGACGTCGAGCAGTTGACGAAGATAGATATCGTCGCCCGCAAGCGCGCCCTGATTACCTATGAGTTCATGAAAAAGCATGTCCCCGGCTTTGAAAAATGCTTTATCATGCTGACCGCCCCGCAGCTGGGCACCCAGGGCGGCCGGAGAATAACCGGGGAGTACACGGTCAGCGAAAAAGACCTGGAAACGGATGAGGTCTTCGAGGATACCATCGCCGTGCTGGCCAACAACGATTATGGTGAAATCTCCTCCGGGCACCCCACCCTTTGCATCCCCTACCGCTGCCTGGTGCCGAAGCGCGTTGACGGACTGCTCGTGGCCGGCCGGTCCTTTTCATCGGCGGATACCGTCAACGAGGCGTTTAACATCATCCCTCATTGTATCTGCTACGGTCAGGCGGCGGGTACCGCCGCGGCAATGGCGGTAAAGGTAGGGATACAGCCCCGAAAGGTTGATTATAAGGCTTTGAGAGCTAATCTGGTGAAACAGGGCGTAAATCTTCCGGAGACTATAAAATCGAGCGCGGCAAAGGTGTTATCTTCCCAACCAAGGTTAAAAGATAATTATTACCAGAAATACCGGTAACAAGACCTCACCCCCTGTAGTTTGAGGTGAACCTATCCCCCTGTGTCCCCCTTCCTTTGGGGATTTATGAAGGGAAGGGGGAATAATCTAAAAGAGGGGCTGTGCCCCTCTTCAACACCCTGTTTTCAGGGGTGAAAATCCCCTGAATCACCCCTTGAAAAAGGGGGGAACTTAAAAAGGGAAAGAGACATGATAGCTTCTCCCTTTGGTAAAGGGAGACCGAGAGGGATTTCGGGTGCGGGGTACACTAATGGGCTAAGCCGAGAATGGTGCGAGGGCGGCCTGGGTGGGAATAGATAACTCCGAAAGAGGCGGTGTGGACGGGGAAAACATCAAAGAAAAGTCCAGCAGAAAGACTATTTGTCAGCTGACGGGTTTATTTTACCTCTGATAGCTCCGTTACCTAGCCGGAGTCTTTTTGAGGGCTTTCTGAACGTGCTCGTAACCAAGGTCGAATGCCTTAATATTAATCTCGCCGACTTTCGCTTTGAAACGTGATAGTATCGATTCTTTGGCGGTCTCTTCTTTTATCGGCATCAAGCCCGTACCGAACAAAGCCCCTAGCATAACAACATTGGCCGCCTGGGCGCTACCGGCTTCTTTAGCCAGCCCGCCTGCGTCCAGAGTAATGATGCGGCCGGTGACTTCTTTAAGCTTGTTAATAATTTCATCCTGGGTGGGATACCCGCTCTTTCCCAGATATACCGTGTAAGGAAGAACGGTGGTTGTATTGAGAACGACCACACTGTCTTTCGCCAGGTACTGGATATTCCTTAATGCTTCCGAGGGCTCCACGGCGATGAGGACATCGCACTTGCCTTCCGGCGTCATCGGGGCGATAACGTCACCACCCAGCCGGAGATTGCTGAATACAGAACCTCCCCGCTGCGCCATGCCCAGCACCTCCGAGCCCTTAACGGCTACTTTGCCCCTGACGGCGGCGTTACCGAGCAACTCGGACACCAGAACGACGCCCTGACCGCCGACGCCGCATATGATTATGTTAATCTCTTTCTTCATAGCCATCTTACTCTCCCGGTTTTATTGCATCGTGCGGGCAGACCTGGGCGCAGACCCCGCAGCCCGGGCACCCGGCAGTATCCACCGCCACCTTGCCTTCATCCATGATAAGAGCGGGACAGGCGAGTAAATCGATGCAGATACGGCAGTCGCAGGAAAGGCAACGCTTTGCCTCAGCAACAGCCTTTTCTTTAGTCAGCCCGGTCTCCACCTCTTTGAAGTTGTCTTTTCTCCTGGCGACGGGCAGCACCGGCATTGACGACCTCGGCTCTTGCCCAATACCCCATGTATCGACAATCAGCTTACTCTCGAAAACCTCTTCACCCTCGCGTCCTTCATCAAGAGGTTCGCCCTTGATATATTTTTCAATAGACCTGGCGGCTTTTCTCCCCGCCGCCAGCGCCTGGATAACGGTAGCCGCCCCGGTGACGGCATCACCGCCGGCAAACACCCCTTTAACACCGGTCTCCAGTGTAATGGGTTCGGCCTTTATATAGCCTCCCGCAATCGCCCCGGCCGTTTCCCCTGTCATGAGCGCAAGGTCGGGCTCCTCGCCGACGGCGGCGATAATCAGTCCCGTTTCGACAACGAACTCCGAACTTTTTACCGGCACCGGCCGGCGACGGCCGCTCTCGTCGGGTTCGCCCAGCTTTATCTTGAGGCACTCCAGACCAGCTACCTTACCATTCTTAGCAATTACCTTATTCGGGCCGGACAGCAGCGTAAGTTTCACGCCTTCGTTTTCGGCTTCGTCTATCTCCTCGGCGATGGCCGGCATCTCGGCACGAGAACGGCGGTAGACAATATTAACGTCTTTAAAGCCAAGTCGCACACAGGTCCGGGCACAGTCAACAGCCACATTACCGCCGCCAACCACCACGACTTTCTCCTCGGGATTTATTTTCTCCCCGGCATTGACTTTGTACAGGAATTCGGTGCCGTCGATAACGCCGTCGGCTTTCTCATTTTCAATGCCGAGGCTTCTACCCTTATGGGCACCGATGGCGATAAAGACAGTGTTAAAATCCTTCTTTAAATCTTCTATTTTTATATCTTTTCCGACCCTCGTATTTAGCTTGACTTCCACGCCCAGTTTTTTTATGATGTCCGTTTCTTTCTCGAGGACATTACGGGGAAGACGAAACTCCGGTATGCCCACCGCCATCATGCCGCCCAGCTTCGGCAGGGCTTCGAAGATGGTGACTTTATAGCCGGCCTTGCGGAGGTCGTAAGCCGCCATCATGCCGGCCGGTCCGCCGCCTACTATAGCCACCTTCTCTTTCTTTTCAGCGGCGATAGAATAGTCATCTGTATATTTCCCGTAGTCTGCGGCGGCACGCTTGAGGGCATTGATGGCGATAGCCTCCTCGACCTCACTGCGCTTGCACTTGCCTTCGCAGGGACGCGTGCAAATCCTGCCGATAATAGCCGGGAAGGGCAGCGTCTCCTTGATCAAGGCCAGCGCCTCGTCGAACTTGCCCTCTTTAATTAGTCCTGTATAGCCGCGGATGTCGATGTGGAGGGGGCAGGTGGCCTGGCAATAGGGAGGACTGCCGGCCAAGCATTTTTCGGGGTCGACCTCATAGGGAACGACCTTTTCGCCGGCTCTCCTTTTTACCCTGGCATCCAGGATATTGCAGAGTCGGCGGGCGACAACAATCGATGGACCTTCGAATCTGATAGCTTTTTCCAGTACATCGATGAGCTTGGGTAAATCGAAAGCATCAACAACCTCGACGAATTTCACGCCGCTGGCTTTGGCAATATCTTCGATTTTAATGTCGAGAGTTTCATCGCCGGAGGCGCCGGGATGCGGCTGAAAGCCGGTCATACCGGTGGTCGAGTTGTCCAGCACGACCATGGTTATATTAGACTTATTGTAGACGGCGTTAATCATCGGGGGTATGCCGGAATGGAAAAAGGTGCTGTCGCCGAGGTGGGCCACCACCGGCGCGTCCACTACATGAGCGAACCCGTTAGCCAGCCCG
>CAYVPT010000181.1:0-1548 GCA_964453865.1 uncultured Dehalococcoidaceae bacterium | reverse complement strand
GCCGCCCATGCATACCGCGACATCGTCAGCGTTCAGGGGAGGGTTAGCTCCCAGGGCATAGCAGCCGATATCACCCGTCTTGACCGGCTCTTTACCGGTCTCCTGCTGATAGCGCCGGCAGGCGATGTTGACGGCGTACAAAGACGCTCGGTGCGGGCAGCCGGCGCACATGGTCGGCGGGCGGAGGGGCAAAAGGGCGGCCGTTTCCTCTCTTATTTTGTCGATTTCCGCAAAATCGATGGGAGGCCTGGTCCCGGTCAATTTACTCAAGGACTCGGCGACCTGCCGCGTGGAAAGCTCCCCTATTAAAGACAGTACGTCCTTGCCGCGGATTTTAACAGGGATATCGCTGTCTTTGGCAACGATCTTGACCGCTTCCTCGACGAACGGCTCCAGTTCCTCTACCACCAGCACCTCCGGCACGGACTTCAGAAACTGCTGTGTTAATTTCTCCGGCAGCGGGTAAGGCGTGCCGATTTTCAGGATAGAGACCTTGTCTTCGAGTCCCATCCATTTGATAGCCTCTAAAGCATAGCTGTAAGAGATACCGCTGGCGATAACCCCCAGCCCGGCGCCCTTACTCAGTGTAATATGGTTATATGGGAGGGTATCCACCATCTCCTTGATTTTCGCCATTCTCTGTACTACCAGTCGACGGTTGATGCGGAAATTGGCGGGAAGACAGACCAGCTTCTGCGGGTTTTTAGTGAACTTTCCTTTTCGCTTTTTCGCCTCGATGCCACCCAGGACGACATCGCTGCGGGCATGGCCGATGCGGGTCACCGACCGCAGCATGAACATCTGGCCGAACTCCTCGGAAAGACGGAAGGCATCCACCATCATGTCCTTGGCTTCCTGGGCGGAGCAGGGCTCCAGCACCGGTATGTAAGCCTGGCGGGCGATATAGCGGTTGTCCTGCTCGTTCTGGGAACTCCACTGGCCGGGGTCGTCGGCGGAAATGAGCACCAGTCCCCCCAGTCCCATATAGCTGGCAGACATCAGGGGGTCATGGGCGACGTTAACGCCTACGTGCTTCATTATAGCCAGCGATTTCAGCCCGCTGATGGACCCCGCCATGGCCACCTCCAGGGCTACCTTCTCGTTGACGGACCACTCGGCGTACATACCCAGTTCGTCGGCGATTTCCACGAGAGCCGCGGTAATTTCGCTGGAAGGCGTGCCGGGGTAAGACGCCACCACCTGCACGCCGGCCTCAATAGCCCCGCGGGCGATGGCCTCGTTGCCGAGCATGAAGAGGCTGGCGCCGGGGGCATCGGAAGTTATCGATATTTCAGCCACTTTGTTCAATATGTCCCTCCTGGCCGGAGAATATTCTCCGGGGGTAGTTGACGGTCAGAAAATACGGTGAAATTGACGATGGAAAGCCACTTTCCATTCTTATTTTACACGTTTACCGGCGTTTTTGACAAACAGGTTGACAATAATGAAATAAATACTTATTATGGCAATAATTTAGTAAAAGGAGGCACTCAAATGGACATCAAAGAATTCGCACAGAAATTCATCAAAGCGGAGGACGATGCATGG
>CAYVPT010000180.1:0-5728 GCA_964453865.1 uncultured Dehalococcoidaceae bacterium | reverse complement strand
TACCTTCAGACGCTTCGCCCACTACCTCGATGTCATCATGAAGACCGAGTAAAGCTTGGATACCGTCTCGTATCATAGCCTTGTCATATACTACTAGTACTCTTACCTTAACCTTACTCATTGGAAATTCTGTAATGTGTGGTAATTTCAATATTTGCCCCTATACCATAACTAATATAATTCAAAGAGCGTAAAGAAGGCATAAGGAAAACATAATTATTTTGTAATGATTTAGGAGAGCGGTAGTTAAAGCTTTGTCCACTTATTAGGCAGCCTATCTTTGAGGCCCCTGCAAGAGAACAATACCCTATTAGCTAAGGTAAAACACCCTATAGTAGAGACCAATAGTCACCCAAATTTTTATACAAATAGTACCGTGTGTTATAATTATCAATAGGACTAAGAAGAGCTCTAGCGAGATCAAACAAAATTACGCGCTATTTGAGAGTTCAAAACCGGGTGTGAGAAAAAGATGGCCGTTACAAATGCTGAGGAAACAAGAAGAGCTGAGATTAGTAAGCTTGCTTTATCTAACGGAGTGCCTTTAGAGCTGCCTAGAAGTCGCGATTTCTATCGGTTCTTGATATTGGTCTTACTATTTGGGATTTGCACCCTGTTCTACTATTTTGGAGAGCTGGTAGACTTCACCGGCTGGACCGCTTTGCGATGGTCGTTATTCTATGACCCACACGATATACAGCGCCTCTGTTTCCTCGCTCCAATAATATACGCCTGTTACTTTTTCGGCGTTAAAGCGATGATGACTGTTACCGCCCTTTCACTGATCGCGTTTTTGCCCCGTGCTATCATGATATCAACCTTCCATGACGCTATACTGCGGGCAGTCCTTTTCACTATAGTTTCCGGCGTTGCGTGTTCGCTTATTCGGATAGGCCGTAATAAGGTTCAACAGCGCACCAGTGTTGAGGCTGTGGCCCGAAACGTGAAGAACAATTTCGTAGGAATACAGAAGAAAATTGAAGATGGAGTATTCATTGTGGGGGAGCTTGAAGTTGACTTATACAAGCGGCTGGTCAAACGGCATGGGCAAAATGTCAAACTCACGCCGACAGAATATAAGCTACTTGCCTATTTGGTCAGCAACGCTGAGAAAGCAGTGTCCCAAAAGGAGCTACTACGGCATGTATGGGGGCCAGAATACGCTCAAGAAAGCGAATATGTGCGCAATTTTATTCGGCAGCTCAGGCGTAAGATAGAAGATGATCCTTCGAATCCTCGATTTATCGTGACGGAGACGCGCTTCGGGTATCGTTTCGTCTGCCCTTAGTGCACATCCGATAATCACCCCTCCAAAGATTACTCATGGCGCTAACCAGCAATGCTTAACCAACAAGCATTATACCTTGTGTCACAAACAAGTATTTTGTAAAATTATGAAAATACAAGTCGATATTACTTGATATTCTGGCCAAAAAACAACAAAATCAGGGTGTCGGTTAACTTGTTTTTCTGACACCCTGATTTTCTTAAAAATCCTCGGGCAGGGATGGCCTTCTGAAGCTAGTAGGCCGTGCAGGTATCGAACCTGCGACACCCTGATGAAAAGTCAGGTCAGAATTTTTTTCCGATTTTTACAATTTCTAAACGTCAACCTCTTAAAATTCCAGCCCTCTTTCCACCGAATCAGGTGTTCACGAATTTCTCGATATTTTTATAAATTCTACTAATTTTTAATATAGGAACACCAAAAACAAGAATTACCTTTAGTATCATATATCTCAAGCAATTATGTATTGAAAAGGAATTCCCAATCATCCATAGATATAGTTTCCATAAAAAAGGTCCGACAATCCGTATTGGTAAAGACCTCCCTGAAGGGTCGTCTTTATTCCTGGTGAAGATGGGGGAGAGTCGAACTCCACCTGAAACATGATATATCGTTATGTAGCTGAATGTTCGTCAGTTCGTATTAGCTCGTTATTGATTTGTGCCGATTTGTATCATCTTTACCATTTATCTCACCTTTTAAGATATTATCATCGTGTTAGGGGTTAAAGTCGCTAACAAGTTTTTTACGTTTATCATCAAGCCTGAGAAGTAATGTTGGAATAATCATTGCTTCACAGACAACCGCGAGAAAAATCAGCCCTAACGTGAATGTTCCTGTGATTTCTTTAAGCAGCCCTATTATGGATGGTCCTCCAAAGCCACCAATTTCCCCGGCGGCAAAGAATACCCCTCCGACCATCCCCATTCTGGCCGGGCCAACCTCAGGCAGATCCATGAGAGTCAACGAAAGAAGTGGCATAAAACCTCCGGAAAGGCCCCTCAATGCTAATACTATCCACAGGATAGGGCCTCTGACACCTGATATTGTTAGTACACTAATACCCTGTATCAGTAGGAGTAGGGAAATCGCCAACTTCTTTGACCCAACAAGGCGGGGTAGCGTCGGGGCCAAAAGACTCCCGAAAATCATAAAGAAATTAACCATGGACACGGCATACCCAGCCTCATTTACAGTCATCTCACTCGCCTGCAGAATAGTAGGAAGCCATTGAGAAAGACCGTGGGCAACCAAGAATGACGTGATGCCGATAATAACAACAAGAAAAACGTTTCTGCTAAACGTTTCTCTCACGCGGTGTACGCTTAATGCCTCACCAGGTATGGTTGTGACCTGCGAGCCTCTCGAACCTGGTGAACTGCGTCCAAGAAATAGCCAGACCGCAGTAATCAGAAAGCTAACAAAACCATAAATGAGATAGGCATTTCTCCAGTTGCCGACAAGCGGTATCACGACACTATTAGTCAAAGACAGGGCGATTATGGCACCCGTGGTAGCTCCAGTGGAATATACGCCAGCGGCTGTACCTCTTTCCTTGCCCTGAAACCATATTGACACGACTTTGGGAATACCTATCGAGACCATGCTTCCACCAATGCCGAAGAGAGCCACGAAGGCAGTGAGCATCTCAAAGTTCACGGCGAAAGACCTTAAGACTGCTGAAGCCGAGATTATAACTAATGCGAGTAAGAACGATTTATAGGTTCCTACACGGTCGATAAGAAAGCCTAGTGGTATCGCTACAACTGTGTAAACTAACTGCCAAGTACCTAGGATGAATCCCATCTGTGAGTATGAAAGGTTCAGATCAGTCCTCACAGGCATTACGATAGCCGAGAGTGTTGTGCTCACCAAGCTGAAACAGAAGTAGATAAGCCAACACTGTACCAGCATTACCCATCGATATGATTGTTTTGATGTGGCAGAAAGAACACTTTTATCTCCTATACCGTTCAGAATTAGCCCCTTTAATTATAATTTGTTATCCGAAAGATGTGAGGTAAATCCATAATTTGACCAAGAAAGAAATGCACTTACGAAAATAAGTAGGTAACACATAACTCAAGATGAGATTTTAACAAACAGGATTATAGCCCCTCAAGATAGAAAAAACAAGAGAGTCGAACTCCACCGGAAATAATATGTATTATGAACTGGATAATAATTCCTAAGATTCTTCCAGTTTACTAATGAATCACTTCTGTACGTACCTTTTCCAGACCTTTAGGTCCACCCTTTTACGAATTAATATCTGGTATCGTTTCAGGGGGGCACATTAATATCGTACTCAAGCTATTTGTTAGCTAAACTGATATCGTGACCACAGGAATGGTGTATATTTTTATTTCGTCACCCATTCTGGTAATACAGACATGTTTTACCCAATTATCACTGGTGAGTGGAAAGTCACTTCGTATTTGAGCACTGCGGGTTTCCTCTCTGGCAAGAGCGGCACGGGCTACCATCTCGGCAGTTAAAGCCAGATTGGCTGCTTCCAGAGAGGCAAATATATCAGCGTTAGAAAGTCGTGGGCAAGATTCCTTCCGGAGTTCCTCAAGTTTGACTATCGCTTTCTGGAGGTTTATCTTGTCCCGGACAACCCCTACTTTTTCCCACATCGTCTTCTGAACAATCCGGGTGAATTCTGCCGGATTTAAATCACCCCCTATACTGGCCAGCCTGGCCTGCTCTTTCCTAACCAGCCATGTCCCAATATCTATTCTCCCGCTATCCTTCGCCAGGGATGCGGCCTTCCTACCAGCACCGGCACCGAATACTTGAGTATCCAGGAAGCCGGTGCTCTGCATCCGGTCGCCCCCGTGGACACCCCCGGCTGATTCTCCCGCCGCCAAGAGCCTATTAACAGGTGTAACAGCATGAACATCTATACGGGCTCCACCCATCAAACGCTGGAATTGCAGGGTTATTTCTACTGATTGCGGAGTGGAGTATTCATGGCCGACAGGAACACGCGATTTCGCTACCTGCCCTTCGATTACCTTCCAGGTGATGGGACCGCGTCCTTCTTGTTGCTCCCGATAAATAGCTCCGGCCACGACGTAGCGGGGCGCTCTTTCCAGTGCTTCAGGATCATATTTCTCCATGAATCTTTCTCCCAAAGCATTAAAATATTGCGCCCCGTACAGCGGACCGGCCGGCGGCGAATCCCGGAACTGGGAGAACTCCATATCTACCAGCGGCACACCGGCATAAAAAGCCAGACTGAAGGCATCTCCGGTAGTGCGGTAAATGGGCTTTTCAATACCATCAGCTATATTCGGGTATAACCGATTAGCTCCTCCGGCCGCCAGGATGACGGCCTTGGCGCTAAATACCAAAAATTTCCTTTTTTGATTAATACCGGCGGCGCCGATTACGCAACCGTTTTTCTTAAACAAACGGGTTATCATCACCCCTTCATGAAAGTTAACCCCCCGTTTCTCCGCCTCTACCCGCAGTACATTCACTACATTCGTGTGCTCCGGTCCCTCACTCTTGACCATCAACCCACGGGCTGCAGAATGCCCGGTTCACATGGACAGAAACAGGAGTCCATCGGGGTTCCTCATAAATTCCAGGCCCATCTCTTCCAATGCCTTGACTTCCTTACTACTGCGGGTGATAGCCTCCCAGACCAGGTTCTGGTCGCAGATATTTCCCGATGCCTTCAACCAGTCCTGGAAAAACAATCTATCGCTATCATCTTTACCTATTCTTGCCGCGAAACCTACCAGTGCACGAGGACTGGAACCGCTGGCGCCCACTTTCCCCTTATCCACCAGGTCGACCCTTACCCCGGCCCTGGCAGCCTCAATCGCCGCGCGCACAGCGGCCCCGCCCCCTCCAATAACCAGCACATCAGTCTCGATGTTTTCCAGCATATTAATCTCCCCTTTTTACTGTTAAAAGACTTTAATAAATCAAGAAGTATAGCTACTATTTTGTCGTTACGGGATGTGGGCTTTCCTTGCTTGTTCCTTTATAGCCTCTGCATCTACCTCGGTTACCCAGCGTTCCTTAAGCAAAATGTCAGTATTCTTGACAACTGTCCTAACGTAATCTTCATGGTTGGGATACAGTTGTTTCAGGATTTTTTTCTTCAAGGGAATCACCCTGCCATCCTTATTATAGACGGCAATCGGTACATCAACATAGGGGGTGCGGACACCATCCCTGACATTGCCGTAGTCGTCAAAAACAAACTTTACGTTCGGGTACTCGCCAGTCGTCGCGAGCCTCTCTGCCCGAGGCGGCGGTATCCCCTGGCGCACCCACAGGTCTAGGCTGGCGAAGGCACCGTTCATGATGTAGTTTAACGGGAATTCGTATTCCGGGACCTTGCCTGTTGCCCAGTGACTCTTTTGCGGGTCTATTTTGGCAGCGACTAAATCCTCCCGGCATGGGAAGGCACCACGAGCA
>CAYVPT010000179.1:2288-5730 GCA_964453865.1 uncultured Dehalococcoidaceae bacterium | reverse complement strand
AGATACAAGAGTCTTCCGGTATAATAAAGAAACCAGGAGGACTCATGAAAGCCAGACAGTACACCGAGGAACAGATCATTGCCGTGCTCCGGGAAGGTGAAGCCGGCGCCAAAGTCGCAGACCTGTGCCGAAAGGACGGGATGAGCGACGCCACCTACTATAACTGGAAAGCGAAATATGCTGGCTTCACCGTCAGCGAATTAAAACGGCTCAAATCTCTGGAAGATGAAAACCGCCATCTCAAGCAGATTGTGGCTGACCAGGCGCTCGACATCCGGGCGCTCAAGGAATTATGCCCGTGACGTAATCGAAGACTGGAGGAGGGATTACAACGAGGTCAGGCCACACAGCTCATTGAAAGGAGCTACTCCGAAGGAGTATGCTGTAATGACCGCGGGACTCTAATCACCGGTGCGCTAATTCGGGGGTAAGGTCAATGTTTTCAGGATCATTCAGGAAATCACCGACGGTAAAATAACCAGCACCGTTGCGGTGGTTTCCATCGCAGGTCTGCAAGGGGAGGAGCGGCGTAAGGGATACCTCGGTAGATATACGCTTCATTACCGATATCACCTACCACTGTCCCGGAAACATACCTGGCTTCTGTCTTTACTAAATTCCTTTATTTTTATCTCCTTTTTATAAGTATCGTATGGCCAAAATCTTAGTCTAGATTATTCCTTCCCATGCTTGGCGTTCTTCGCTATGCGGATCATTTTCAATCCGGCATTCCTTATCTAAAATCATGGTAGCCCGTTTATCTTTTGTGTATGCCGGCCAGCGGGGGATCCCATCATGGTTCGGGTCACCGGTACGGGCGAAGGCAGCCCAAGTACTGCTCATTGTCTTCGCCAGTGTAAAGCGCTCGGAGCCGTCTCCAATGAGCCCGACAGGTGGTTCTATATTATTGAAAACGAAAGGAACCTCCAGCCCATGACAGGACTTGAGAATACCATGCTCGGCGGGACTCTCCCAGGTAAACAGGTACATATAAACCGGGGCTTTCCCTCCGGATGCCTTTCGTTCCGCAATACGGATATAGCTAATACGCATCATATCGGTGTCGATGGCGATTAAAAGGTCATGCGGCGTTGCCCCGGGGCGTGTACGGCGGTAGGTAGTAATAAGGTCTTCGAGCTGGTTAGGCGTAATATCGATCCAGTAACTCTTCGTCCACCCCACAATACCATCGCGCATGGTTGTCTCGTCATACTTCCCGAACCGCGGGTCACGGCGCAACATAGAGGTCATTTCGTCTTTGGTGGTACCGATGATAAGGGGCACCTCGGACCCCGTCGGGGCAGCCACGGGGTAGAAGGGATGTGCAGGAAGGGATTCCCCATCGACAACCGGAAAAAATTGGGTTTTTCCCGTTGGTGTCCATGGTACCGATGGCATCATCATCCATGCAGTGTATATCATGTCAGCACACATTTCGTGAAGAACTTTAGTGTCCTTCGGACTTACTCCAAGTGTTTTGAGAAACGCAGATGCTGCACCGGTCGCCTCCTCCGTTGTTTGTGCCTTAATGCAAACACCGCTCTCCGCTATAGCACGGTGAAACAGGCCTTTTGCCGCCGGCATGCCCATGAGGACAAAAATTTTCTGAGCGCCACCCGAGTTGCCAAATAGGGTGACATTATCTGGGTCTCCACCGAAATTAGCGATATTATCCCGTACCCATTCGAGAGCTGCCACCAAGTCGAGCGTGCCGGCGTTACCCGAGGTAGCATACCTCTCCCCAGCTATCTCTTTAAGATAGAAATACCCGAAAACACCGAGGCGATGGTTGACCGAGACGGTGACAACATTCTGTGCCCTCGCCAGGTTAGCGCCATTGGTAAATGGCTGTGCGGCTGACCCTGTGAAGAACCCTCCGCCATGCAGCCAGACCATCACTGGTCGTTTAATTCCATCGTTTATGGCAGGAGTCCATACATTAAGGACAAGGCAATCCTCACTAATCGAGTTAATGCCCAGAGGCCCTAATAGGTCGAAGTCTTGTTTCTTGAAAGGGTCAATGGACTGCCAGCAAGCCGGGCCATACCGGGTGGCATCTTTTATTCCGGGCCAGGGCTTTGGCGGTGTGGGTGGCATGAACCGTTTCATGCCACCAGTCGGCCCCCCGTAGGGGATGCCTTTAAAGGAATATACGCCATCCCCAGATGTGCCAAGTACCTTCCCGTAAGCTGTTTCAGCAACAATATCCTGCATACCTAAACCTCTCTTTAGCCTTTTAGCCGTAGGCTAGGCCGAGCTACTATTAGTTTCATGAACGATTTTTTAGTTATAGCTCATCCACAGGTAACTCTATTCGATATACCGCAACCTGATGTTCGCCTCATTATTATATAGATAATATATCTTATTGTTATTCATATCGAATGATTAACCATCGATCAGGGACCATGGACTATAAAGTGCCCGATATTTCAATTGCCTATCCTATCACTCTTTTGCCAAGTACATAAAAAAATATTATAATATTACTTACAATAATTCAACTAACCTAGTAACCTAAGGAAAATTTAAAGATCGTAACTTCAGTTATGATCTTTGCGGATAATATTTACTTTTTCATTGATATGCCTATATGACCATATTACACTTAACTTAATTTAAAATGAGATGAGAGGATTTTGGGGATTTTCTTAAAGTTCTGGATGCTGTCATTATAATTTTGTCCCCTTTATTCTACAACGGCTGATACATTACCCTTGAACAAATATCTTACTAAAACGTAGGTTTACTTATATTCATATAAAAATCGTTGAGAATAATAGGATCTCAGAAAGAACAGATGATGGATATAATCTCCCAATTTGTGAAAAAATGGCCAAAAATAAAATATGAGAACCTCCCTGACAAGGTGATAGAAATAGTCAAGTGCCAAATTCTGGATAGCTTGGCGGCGGCCCTGGGCGGTTCAATGGCCGCCGGTACAAGAGAATTACTTGACATAATACATGAATGGGGTGGAAATAAACAAAGTACTATAATAGCTGGCGGAATCAAGTGTCCGGCTCCGGATGCTGCTTTAGCCAATGGCACTATGATACATACTCTGGATTACGACGATGGTTGCCCGGCAACCTTAACGCACATCGGATGCGCTGCAGTATCGTCCGCTTTTGCCGTCGCCGAAAGGATGGGTGGGGTAACCGGGAAAGAATTTATCACCAGCCTGGCACTGGGTAGCGATTTTGTCATTCGCTTGGCATTGGCCAGCCGGCCGAACGGCAGCATCTTGTTATCCGGATGGTTTCCGACGGCTCTATATGGCTACCTAGGCGCGGCTGCTATTGCTGGAAGAATCATGAAGCTGGATCAAGAAGCCGTGCTTAATGCCTTGGGTATCGCCTATAATCAATGTGCCGGCAACTTGCAATGTATTCACGATGGCGCCCTTGCCAAAGGAATCGCGGCAGGACTTGCGGCAAAA
>CAYVPT010000179.1:0-2278 GCA_964453865.1 uncultured Dehalococcoidaceae bacterium | reverse complement strand
TGGGGTTACCGCTGCCATCATGGCCGAGAGAGGCATTACCGGGGCCAGGAACTCTCTTGAAGGTAAGGCTGGATTCTATAATGTCTACCACGAGGGAGATTATGATGCCCGAATCCTCATCAAGGATTTGGGCGAAAGATTCGAAACAGAAAAAATTGGCTTTAAACCCTATCCCTGTTGCGGGCACAGCCATGCCGCGATTGATGCCACACTCTCCCTGAAGTCAAAATACGATATTTCACCGGCCGAGATTCAAGATATTACCGTGTATGTAAGTGATGCGGCGCATATCTTATGTGTTCCCTTGCAAGCAAAACAGAATCCGCGAACTATGATTGATGCGCAGTTTAGCCTTCCGTGGACTGTGGCAACGGCCCTGGTGAAGGGCAGAGTAACGCTGGAAGACTTCACTAAGACGGCTATTCGGAAAGAAGATGTGCTAGAAGTTGCTCGTAAAGTTACGGGCCAGCTTGAACCCAAATTCAATAGGCGCGGAGTCGGACCGAGTAGAGTAACCATAAGGCTGGCTAATGGGTCTGAATATACGGAGTACGTGGAGTTCTGCCTGGGTAGCATCGAAAATCCGATGGCTTTCAGCGACTGTGTTAAAAAATTCAAGGAATGTTTTCCCTATTCAATCAAGCCGATTTCGGCTACCACTGCCGACGATATTATTGAACTTATCCGAAATCTGGAACGGTTGGGAGATGCTACACAGATAATCAAGCTATTGGGATAATATTGACTTTCTTTTTTCAGGATCTGATATAGGTATACCCTGTCAGTTTTTATTTGAGTTCACCCAACGGTATATCGCCCTCTTCACAATCTCACCGGGTGGAAATAAAAGCCTCTTTTGGAGATTCGGGTCCGGTAAAAAGAAACGGGGAATAGCGGAGGTCAGCCCGCTATTCCCTGCTATCAATTTATTTGCTTTTATAAGTTATTTGCTTAGATAAGCATCCGCCGGCGTCCACTGGAAGGAATCAACTGTGTAAAGACCATCGCCGCGAATGTCCGGATATTTCACGCAAGCGGACATCTCTTGGTATACGGGCGAGAGAATGACGTACTTTTCAAAAATAAGCTGCTGTGCATTCTGCACGGCTTTCTGTTTGGTAGCAAAGTCCGTGGCGGATTGCGCATCGGTGCACATTTTTTCAAGTTCGTCGTTATGGAGCGTGCTGTTTGCCCATATGAAGCCATTTTTACTGAATGTGCTGGGTATATATGGTGTGATATCAGCCCCTCCCTTAAGGATTATCAAGCAGAGACCGGTCCATCCTTTATGAAGAATTGCATCAGGGAACCGAGCGCCGGCAACGTCGATCGTAGCATCGATGCCTACAGCCTTGAGATAACCTTGAGCGGCTACAATCCAATCCAACTGGGTTTCCTCAAGCAGGGTTGTTTTAAAACCGGTGGGATAGCCGGCTTCGCTAAGCAGAGACTTGGCTTTATCGGGGTTGTATTCGAACCCTTTAATGGCATTGTTATATCCCCAGTATCCTGGTTGGCCGAATTGATTACAGACTACTCCCACACCGTGCAAGACATTATCAACTATATCCTTGTTGTTGAGAGCGTAACCAACTGCCTGCCGAACCTTGAGATTAGCAAAAGGCGAATCCGCGTTGCCGCTATCACCGACAAGGCCAATGGGCGCTGCACCAAGCGGAACAAGGCTTTGTACAGTATATTTGCCGGACGCTTTGAGATCAAGAAGATCGGTAGGTTGTTGCTGCATGGCCTCTATCACGTCAATCTCGTGTTTCTGGAAGGCAGCGAGGCGTACTGTTGGGTCGGCAATTTCCAAAATTTCAATTGCATCAAGATAAGGTTTGCCCTGCTGCCAGTAACCATCAAATTTCTCGTACCTTATCTTGACATCCCGCTCCCAGCTCACGAACTTGAAAGGCCCGGTACCGACCGGATGAGTTATAGAATATTCTTTACCATTCTTCTGGAAAGCCGTAGGCGATATCATCAGGCTGTCAAAGGGGAATGAGTAGATAAAACTATTGTTCCAGTCGGAAAAATTGAACCTTACGGTAGAGTCATCAATAACGTCTATTGATGCCAGACCGGTAACTTCATTTCTCTTCGCGTCAACGAATTGCTGGAAGTTCCATTTAACGGCTTCGGCGTTAAAATCGGTCCCATCGTGGAACTTGATTCCCTTTCTTATGGTAACCGTAATCGTTTTAGCTGTAGGGTCTTCCTTCCATCCTGTGGCCAAAAACGGGACCACATTGCCCGCTGCATCATAATAGCCGAG
>CAYVPT010000178.1:3540-5753 GCA_964453865.1 uncultured Dehalococcoidaceae bacterium | reverse complement strand
CAGCATGACCTATTCTTAATGTTATAATGCAACTAAACAGATTATGACGGAGCCTTTAAGAATAGACAGAGAGCTGGACTTCTGTAAGCCAGCAGATGTGGAAGCATTAGTAAATATTGCTTCCAACCAGCACTATGATTTCCAGATGTCTTTCGATGACGTCAAGAAGGGCATAAATTTTCTAGCCGGTTTCTTCCCAAGAGCTCAATGGTTGAAACTGAGTCCCTACGTGGGTGACAATCTCATAATACCGACTGGCATTGCTGTCGGAATGATGGGAACACCTGTAGGGAGTAAGGATCACACGGACAGGCAAAGAACATACGAAAATTCGGGGATTCCGGCCGGGCATATCGGTAGTCCTTCGGACGTGGCCAGTTTTGTATCATTCCTGGTATCTGAAAAGGCTCAATACATATATGGAGCAATTCTATCGGTAGATGGTGGGCTAACTGCAGGAAGATGAATTAGAGTCAAACTCCCCGTCTAAAAGATAAAAAAGGAACGATTTTGGTAAATAGATGTCTAGAGAGTGCGGGCTGTTTTCATTTTGGTTACACGATACATCGTCATGATAAAACCCCGCAGGATTCGTTCCCCGTTTAACTTCTAATTTCCAATAGTGTCTTCCTTCCTAGAGAAAGGACTACCTCTGGTCCGGGAATTGGGGGAACAGCCTTTCGGGTCTCTATCAGTGCCTTAGGCAACTTCCCTGAAAACGAAAGGCCCTTGAGGATTTACTTTAGGGACGCAAAAAGATCCGAAGTGTGTAAATAGAGGTTCATAGGGTGCGAATCAGAGGTGGTGGTGTGGCTCAAAGCCCATGATAATGCGCCATATCGGGGTTATAATCAGCACATTACGTGCAGAAACGGGGCAAAGTCGTGATTGTTAAACGGAATTAAATGAAATTAAACGATTTTAAGTATCAAAGTTAAATTCACTTAACCAAGCGTGGTAGGATCCTTTTTCATGATGTTTTTCGGCATAATCACAACCAGAAAATGACGTTTCGGCAACGCTTCTGCTTCTTTTTATTAGTAATTACCTGTCTTCCAGCAATTCATCATTGCTATCGACTAGTTCTAGCCCTTAAATCACTCTGGCAGACCTATTATTGGAATCTAAATGGCAGTTGGTGGTCTTCTCGAATGTCGAGGGCGAGTCTAACGCGATATTACTGGTCCCTAATGCTCCTTAAAGCGGCTCAAGATAGCTCTTCAACCCAATCTCATGGCCTGAGTGTGTATCAGGTGGTCTGACAAGAAGTAAAAAGTTGCCCAACAAAATACTTAAAAGTACAATGAGTTTTGATCAGGTATCACTACTGGGGGCAGGTCACTAACACAATGTAAAAATCATCTGCAGTAAGGCCGCCAGGTCTGTTCCGGTGCCGCCTAACATTTCTCCCCGACCTAGAGTAAACCTCTGAGCCTGGGGTCAAGGGCATCTCTCAACCCGTCTCCCACCATATTAAAGCCGAACACTACCAGCATAATAGCCAGGCCGGGAGCGAAGGAAAGTAAAGGCAGGTCCAAGAGGTATTTACGGCCATCGTTGACCATGCTGCCCCAGGTGGGAGTTGACGCGGAAATGCCGATGCCGAGAAAACTCAGACCAGCCTCGGCTAATATTATCGACCCCAGCATCATGGTTATCAGGACAATCAGGGGTGGCAGGCAGTTGGGAACAATGTGCCGGAGCATAATACGCCAGTCGCTGGAACCCAGGGCAACTTCGGCGGTAATATAGTCGTTTTCCCGGACGCTGATGACCTGCCCGCACATCAACCTGGCATATATCGGAATCAAGCCCACGCTCAGGGCTATGACGACGTTATTCAGCCCTGGTCCCAGCAGAGACGCAATAAGCAAGGCCAAAACCAGCATCGGAAAAGCCATCAAGGCATCGATAACCCTCATGATAATGGTGTAAACCCAGCGGCCGAAGTAACCGGCAATCAGTCCCAGAGCCATGCCAAATACTGCGGAAAAACCTACCACAACAACACCAATCAGGAGCGAGGTCCGGGAACCGTAAATGACGCGGCTGGCGATATCTCTACCCAGGGCATCGGTGCCCAGCAGGTGCTCCCGGCTGGGCTGTTTCAGGCTGTTCATTACGTTCTGTTCATTGGGATTGTATGGAGCTATCAAAGGGGCAAAAATAGCGGAAAAAATACGGCAAAAAATGGAAAAACTTGATTTTCTGTC
>CAYVPT010000178.1:0-3530 GCA_964453865.1 uncultured Dehalococcoidaceae bacterium | reverse complement strand
AAAAATAGCGGAAAAAATAAACAAGAGGATAATGACCAGTCCGATTATCACTATCTTACGGTTGAGAAAAACCCTGATGAAGCGCCGGAATTCGCTGACACGGCGCGGAGGTGCTTGAATATCCGTCGCTACGGTTGTCTCGGTTGACATTAAAAAAATACCTCTCTACTCGTACCGCACTCTGGGGTCAATCCAGACATAAGAAAGGTCTACAAGCAGGTTCGCCAGGACTATAGCAATGGCAATCATCAATACAATCGCCTGCACGTAGGGATAATCATAATTAAAGGTAGAGTTCACCATGAGCCTGCCGATACCGTTGACGGCAAACACGGTCTCAATCAACACCGAACCGCCCAGTATCTGGCTTATCCCCATACCCACCAACGTAACAACGGGAATAATACCATTTTTCAGGGCATGCTTCGTCACTATGACACGCTCCCTCAAACCCTTCGACCAGGCGGTGCGAATGTAGTCCTGCATCATAACCTCGAGCATGGCGGAGCGGGTCTGGCGGGCATTACCGGCAATCCCAAAAATTGCTAGACAGAAGACGGGCATAATAAGCTGCCGGGTACTTTTTACAAAATCCGTAAACGGGGAAGTGTAACCGAAGACGGGAAGCCATCCCAGTTTCAGAGAAAATAAATATACCAGTAATATCGCCAGCCAGAACACCGGGATAGTGATGCCGATATTGGCAAAAAAAGTTACGGTGTTATCCAGCCACCCCCCGCGCCTGACGGCGCTTATCACACCCGCCGGGACGCCGATAATAATGCTAAAAAGAAAAGCCAGTACGCCCAGGTGAATAGTAATAGGCAAACGCTTGAATATCTCTTTGGTTACCGGTTCGTTATTGGTTATGGAGTTGCCGAGGTCGCCGCGAAAAATGCCGCCTACCCAGGCGAAGTACTGCATGATGATGGGCCTGTCCAGTCCATGCTCGTGCCTGAGCTGGTCGAGCTGTTCTTCCGAGAACTGCTGCAACTGGGCCTGGCTGACCAGTATTACGATGGGATCGCCAGGTAGCAGGCGTAAGGCCAGGAAGACTATCAAACTAACAATGAAAAGTATTACAATTGTCTGTAGTAATCTACGAATGATAAACGCTGTCATAAATGCGCTCCGACCGTGATAAGCACGATAACCGAAATATCGCCATCACTTCAAGAGTAGAAACACCTATCAATGACGTTCCGGGACAGTGGAAAGGGTATAAATACACCTGGCAGACTGAAGGCTTGCCTTCAGCCTGCCACATTTCCTCTGTATAACTACGCCAGATTATTTATCTATCCAGACGTTTTCAGGGTTCCAGTAATTTGCAAACCCGCGAGTAAGAAAGCCGGCATCTTTAACGAAGGGCTGATAGGCATAACTCTTACCGCCTTCGTATATGGGAATTACCGAGGCGTCCTCAATCATCAGGTCGGTGATAGCGCGCATTAGCGCGATGTCCTGGGTTACGGCGGCGTTGGCCTTGGCTAGCGCTTCTCTGAATGCCGGCGTCCTTTCCCAGCTAATTTTGAAGAAAAGGCTCATATCCGGATCAAACAGCGAGTTGATGGTCTCGATATATATGGAGTATGCCGGCACCGGATGGAACATCAAACCGTTCCATCCCTCCTGGTTCATCTGGAAATATTTACCGAAATCAACGAACTGAGCTTCAGCGATGATGCCGATTTTTGATAGTGAGTCCTGTACCGCCATAGTGACATCCCGGCTGGTCGCTCCCGGGAAGGGGATTATCGTGGTCTGGAAGCCATCGGGGAAGCCGGCTTCAATCATCAACTGCTTGGCCTTCTCCAGGTCATATTTGCGACCCAGCGAGAAATCGGGATTCCAGATAGCATTGCCCCGCGGGGGTATCTGGTATGGGGCTTCCCAGAGACCGAATCCCATGCCCTGGGCTATCGCCTCTCTATTGATAGCGTATTCGGCCGCCTCGCGTACCTTCTTATTAGACCAGGGAGAATCGGGATTGGCCGTATCGGGGACCAGACAGAAGACGGCTTGAATCTGAGAATCAACCATTAATTCCATATTCTGAAAATCAATGGTTGTTTTACCCAGCTCGCAAAGAGTCGCGTCTCCCTCACCGGCCTGCATGGCTGCCTTCTGCGTAACCTCGTCGGTGATGATGATATTATGGAACGCATCTATATAGGGCTTCTCCGGCTGCCAGTAATTGGGATTCCTGACATACTCGGTGGCAACATCCCGGGTAAACTTGGAGAAAATGTAGGCACCGGTACCCACCGGGTGTTCCCGCATCCACTCGATACCATTCGTTTTAAACGCAGTCGGAGAGGCTATCCCGGAAGTACCACTGTCTCCGAACTGCATCATCGTCGTGGTCCGCCACTGGGTCAGGTTCACTTTAACGGTAGAGTCGTCCAGGACCTCCACCGAAGCCCAGTAGGGCGCCTTCCCGTTGGCCATCTGGGCCTCGTAGTTAAACTTGACTGCCTCAGCATTGAAGTCTGTCCCATCCGTGAACTTGACGCCTTTCCTCAAATGAAAGGTAACCGACGGCGCGTTAACATCAATATCCCAGGAAGTTGCCAGCCATGGGATGAACTCGCCGTTGGCCAACTGCCGTAACAGGCCCTCATAAGCCATACTCGCTAAAAGTCCGGTATCAGCCGGCCAGCCACCGATGGCCGTATCGGCCGTATACGAGATAAATCTAAGGGTGCCACCGTATTTCTGTGTCGGCGCCGGTGTGGACGGTCCCGGCTCCGCCGTGGCAGACGGCGTTGACGGAGTAGTGGTCGCCGGTGTCGAAGCAGATGGTGTCGGCGTTGACGTTGGGGTTTGTGTTGCTGTCGGCATCGGTTCAGCACAGCTGATTGCCGTGAAAACTACCAGTAAAATTACCAGGGGCATAAGCAGTTTTCTCATTTTTTTCCGCCTCCTCTATTATTTTATGGTATATAAAAGGGTTCTTTGAACTTATAGCAGATTGATCTGAAAACAGGGACGGCCGAATAATGCGCTCAAAATATATTTGGCCAAAACTGCCGTAAGTAAACCGCTGTTCCAAACTCCGCTACATACTTCTGGTCCCCAGTATTTTCAAACTACCAGCCAGGAATCACGCAGGTACCAGACTGTATATTTGAGTAGGTATTCAATAAAAACACAGCTAACATACAGATACAATCCATTTAGATTTGAGATGGTTTACTCATTATAAATCGTTCTCATTTTAGTGTCAAGGCAATTGCACAATCAAGACATACGCAACCGTAAGGGTGTAGTATTCGATATTCTCAATGAACCTCTCGAAGGCTTTTCCGTGTTTCTGTGTAGACCGTCAGCGATAATGGGACACAGATAGGGCCACAAGAACCGTACAGACTAGAAGGGTGGCACAAGCTCCTTAGAGGTAGTAGACTGACCAAAGAGTGAAAGGAGCGAATTGTGTGTCCCAGGAAAACAAAGATAAAGCTGCTGCTGCCGAAGCCAGAACCCAGCAAACCAGGGGCTTTATGCAGCAGGTTAGAGTAGCATCCAGG
>CAYVPT010000177.1:0-5791 GCA_964453865.1 uncultured Dehalococcoidaceae bacterium | reverse complement strand
CTTCAATAGCTATGGTTAGTGTAAACATCCTTATTTCCGGCTTGAAGAAAGCGATTATCGTTTTATCTCTGCCCATAACCACGCTTACGGAATGGGAAGACCCGGAAGCATCGCCGCCCCAGTGGTCGAATACCCAGCCTTTTTCCGCTTCGGCAACAATTACCGCCCTGGCGTTCTTCGAGTAGGTATAACCGTCTTCCGGTCCGGCGGTACCGGCGCCTTCTACCTTCAAGGTCAGGGTCGGTTTGGTCACCATTTCCTTTGTGCCCGGTTTGACCTCGGACTCGTATTTACCGTCGTTATTCCGGTCTATCTCCAGTATCGTGATATTATCACGCACGCTATTACTGTTTTCCGGAGGTGGCGCAAAAGGAGTTGGGGTAAACTGTAGCCTAGCTACAGTGGTCGGCGTTACCGGAATATCCTTGTATTCCAGGTACCTTTTTACGTTTAACCCGGCATCGGGTATCTGGGTTTTAATATCCATACTCCCATTATCATTTCCTTTTATTATCAGGGTATATCCCTCTGATACATCGCTGTTGGGGATGATAATAGTCTTGCTGTGGGCGCCCTCTGGAGTGATATATTCGGCTCCCGGTATCTGGGTTTCGAACACTCCCGCTTCATTGAGGCCGGCATGATTACCGTGCCGGTCATAGACATGAATATCCACCGGGCTGAATAGCGAGAAAATAGACAGGTCAGGCAAGTCCCGGGCTAACTTGGGCAGGAATGTATAGAAATAAGCCTGCGGGTATTCCGCCATCTTATCAGCCCATGGGAACGGCTGCCGCCACCGCTGGCTCTTTTGCCCTTTACCTCCCCAGGCCGGGCCGTTCGGACCGCACTGCGTCCATATCAGGGGACCCCAGGAAATTGAAAAGTCGAGGTACTCTCCCCAGCACCCCTGGAAATCCAGCCACTGGTTTTTGTCATTTTCCGGGTCTTGCTCGGATATCATGACGACCTGGGGACTGATTTCTCTCCAGTCCTTCAATCCGGTATCGTCAAAATCGGTTATCAGCCAGTATTGACCCGGCGTAAAGTAGTTAGCGTGCGAACCCTGGGCGACATAGACCAATGGTTGTGTGCCCCGTATCAGTCCTTTTTCCCGCATTTCCGCCCAGGAAAGCCTCTGTCCGGCCTGGTGTTGAGAATATGCCGCAAATAACGGTTCACCATTCGTTTCTACCAGTTCTTGCGCCGAAAGGCCGGGGAATACGAGTTCTACCAGCTCCCAGTCTCCCTCGTGGAGATTACTCCACTCGTCGAAGTAGTAAAAATACCAGTACTGAATCACGGTATAACCGGAGTCTCCCGGCTTTAAGATGCGCGCGTATACGGTGGGTGACAAACCGGATGCCAGCGCCTGGTCATACCTTTCCTTGTAGCCTAAAAGTGACAGCAGGAAATGCGCCGGGCTGAGGTCGGGGATGTCCAGAAAGTAGTTGCTCCCCGAATATTGCTGCATGTTGGCTATTGTGGCTTTTTCAACGAACGATAGGGTATCTATCGAAAGTATCAGCGACTGTTCAATCATTGCCTGCACGGGGACCGGCTCGTATCTTTCTGCGGGTTCCTCATCATTCTTCAGAAGAATAATAGGAGAGAATCGCTGGGCCAGCACCTCCGCCCATTCGGAGTTATCTTCAGGTACCGCCTCACCTGGTGCGCTACAAGAAACAGCAGGCCACATTATTATTGTCAGTATAAGTACTATCGTTACAACCGGCAATACTTTCATTTGCGGAATAATAGTAGGCTAGATTCCAAATATTGTCAACCCCCACTACGGCAGACTTCGGTTTGTATCTATAAAATAGCCCACCACATTTTATGTCAACCTTACTCCCTGCCCCAATTGTCGTTATATCATACGTTACAACCGGCTGCTTCGTTACAGGCGAACGTGTATCTCATATCAATTTCTTTCTTTATGATAACCGTATTCTAACTCGGGATTGATATATTCAGTATAGAGAGAAATACGTTGGAGGAACCTTAAGTGAACAGCGTCTCTACGAACGATATTAAGCTTGAGGACTATGCCGGGATTGTTCCCGAGCAGCTTCTTGCGGAAATCAATCAAGCAGCCGGCAGCCTTAAAGGTTTACGTGTAGTGCACGTTAATGCTCCAATTAACAACGGGGATGTTACCGGGATACTGAAATCACTGACACCTCTCATGTGTGACGTCGGTATCGATGCCAAGTGGTACACACCTGCCCCCGACGAATCCTTCAATTGTGTGTGTAAAAGGCTGCGGCGTTCTCTCCAGGGGGACAATTGCTCCACCCTGAGCCCGACTGATATTGATCTCTACCTGGCAAATAATGAGAGGGCAGCCAGCACCTTACTGGCGATGGGGGTGACCGCTGATATATGGCTGTTCCATGATTTTCAGGTTTTACCCATGCTGTCATACATGAAGCCGTGTAACGGATTGTGGATATGGCATGACGGTGTGACCAGACTAAATGCCGGAGTCAGGGAACTGCTGTTACACCATATGATGGACTATCGAGCCATAGCGGCCGGCCTGCCGGAACGTTTTATGAACAACTACAATCCGTGTGAAACGGTTGTCATTCCACCGGCGATCGACCCGCTGCAGCCCGGGCACAATATACTGTCAATGGACAGGGCGAGAGAAATCATGTCTGGCCTCGGTATTGATCCGACCCGACCTGTAGTCTGCCAGGTATCGCGCTTTGATGACTTCAACAATCTAAGGGATACCATCGATGCCTGCCGGTTAGCCGGGAAGAAAATCCATGGACTGCAGCTTGTGCTGGCGGGTACGTTGACTGCCAGAGAAGAGCAGGACAGCCACGAGGTAATCACTTATCTGCAGCAGTATATTAAAGACGACTCTAATATATACGTTTTCACCGACCCCGCGGTTGTCGGCGAAAAGGAAATCAACGCTTTGCAGTGCGGGGCCGATATTATTATCCAGCAAACGGCCGGTGAGGGTTTCAACCTGAGGGTGACCGAGGCTATGTGGAAAGGGCGACCCGTAATAGTCAGCGACTGTGACGGTGTAAGATTCCAGATACGTGACGGTTTAACCGGATTTTTGGCAAATGACGTCCGGAAATGCGCTAAAAGGATTGCTGCCCTGTTAATGGACCCGGCATTAGCTGCCATGATAGGCAGCGCCGCCCGCGAATCGGTAAGGAAAAAATACCTAGTGCCCAGGTTGCTCAGGGACTATCTGCAGGTATTCTCGCGTATGGTGAAGGACCAGGACATGGCATTAGACAAAACGTTCATACCGTCCCATTTTCAAGCTGAGCCGGAGAAAAGCCGGTAGCCACAAGGAGATAAGAAGTGTGTAAAAAGCAATTAAGCACCCTTGTCGATGGTGAAGAAGGAAAAATCATAAAAATCCGCGGCGAGGCGTCTCTGCATCGGGCTCTCCTGGCGAAGGGGCTTTTTATCGGCCGAAGGATTTCAGTTAATATCTTTGACCTTTCACCGGCAGAAGACCACATCAAGGTCAGAGTCAACGGAAGCTTTCTTTCTCTGGAAAAAGATGTAGCGGCTAATATCCAGGTAGAAGTAGCCTGATATCTGAGTAATACCTGTACCCCACCTTGATATCTCCTATCACTCTTTACAGCCATTCAACTCTGTTTCAATACCGCCTGTGGGAAAAAATAATCCTGCCCTTTAATTTTCATCACCCGGCCGAGTCTGGCTTTCCTCGAACTTATGTTGACAAGTCATTCGAATCAGTATTATTGTGTTAATATAAAAAATGAGGAGCGACCGGAGACCGATGACGGAATCACAGGTGAATGTTAGGAGAATAAGGATATATCTTTCTGACCCGCAGGTTCTCTTCCGGGAAGGTATTCATTTCACTCTTTCGGGTGAAGAGGATTTTGAAGTTACCGGCGAGGCCACCAACAATGAAGACGCTTTTAATCATATCGAAGCTAATCCGCCGAATATAGCTATCCTGAATATTAAGGATATAACAGTTAACGGCACCGATATGACCCGACGCATTAAGAGGAAATTTCCGTCGACGGCAACGATACTTACCGTTGAGAAAAAAGACGCGGATGAACTTCTTGAAATAATGAAGAGCGGCGCCAGCGCCTGTCTGGTTAAAGACACCGACCCCGAGAATTTGATGGATATCATTAGAGTCGTCGCTCAGGGCAGCCTGCCTATCGTGGAAGAACTGCTGGTTCCGGAGATAGCTCAAAAGGTTCTTGCCGAGTTTGAGGACATTGATGCCTTGAACAAGCAGACGGAAAACCTCATGGCCGGTCTGACACCACGAGAGACCCAGGTGCTCAGCACCTTCGCGACCGGCAGCAATATAGAGCAGGCAGCCACCAAGCTGAACATTGACGAAGAAGTCGTCGCCTATAATCTGAGATTGATATTGAATAAGCTGGTGGCTAATGACCATATCAGGGCTATCGTTGAGACGGTACAACAGGGTATACCTTCAATACTGGATACTACCGCCAGGACAAAAAAACTATCCGAAGAGTACCTTACCCGGGAAGAATTCAACAAGTTTAAAGAGGGCCTGGCAAACCGCCTGAAAAACATAGTCGGCGAAGCTGTCTAAGGTCTGGTACGGTGTGGGGCGGCGAAAGCGATAACTCATGATGTATTCCCTCTATCGATAACACCGTAGTAACCTTCCACGATATCGGTGGTTTTTCTCTCAATCAAGCCACTTGATTTATCATCCCCATTTTTAAAGCCCGTCATGTTTCGTTATTTGGGTGCTACCATGTATGGCCACTTAGTATTTTCTGTATTGTAAGGAAATGTATCAAGGGTTAAGCTTAGTAAAGAAAATATAACGTTATTTAGAAGGATATAATGCTAGACGATGCTCATAACGGTGGCAACTCACCGCAGCAGATGTTGACGGTAAACGAGGTAGCCCATCTGCTCCATGTTCATCCCAATACGGTCAGACTGTGGAGCAAGATCGGCGCGCTTAAGGCTTACCGAATCGGCAAACGACGCGACTACAGGTTCAACCTGTCTGATGTTGAAACATTCCTCTATAAAGACCACAGCACACCGGATTAGCCTCCCACAAAGGTAAGGCACAACCACTTTTTCCTTAGTCTATAACGCAGCTCGATATCGAGTCGCGCCAATCGCCCCCAAACCGGACTATGCTAAATCCCCCGATTGTTTTTACAAGATAGAGACTATCGTGCTATTATAATATAGCTGATACGGCGGCCTGCATCGCCGGATACTCCGGAGTTTGCGGCACCTGCTGAAGATGGAGGAAAAGAATGCCAACAGGTCATATACTGAAGGAATTATCACGTTATCAAATAGGAACCTTCGCATATATCATCCACCGACACTCACTCCTTCGTCCGGATAAAGAAGCCTATGTTTATGAAGACCAGAGATTAACCTACGCCGAATTTAACGCTAGAGTCAACAGCCTGGTACACGGTTTGACTAAACTCGGTATAAAAAAAGGCGATCCCATCGGCATCCTTTCCTGGAATTGTCTGGACTACGCCATCGTTTACGGGGCGGCGATGAAAGGTGGCTATATCCTGTCGCGTTTTAATCCCAGACTCGGCGCCGAGGAAGTGGAATACCTGGTTAATTACTCGGAAGTCAATACCCTCTTCGTCGGCCCGGAACTGGTCACCGGTCTCGAAACAATTCACTCCAAGATATCCGGAGTGAAAAATTTCATAGCTCTAGAGCAGCCGGCCAAAGGTATGGGCTACTTACAGGATATACTCGACTCCAATCCTTCGGAAGAGCCTGATGTTCT
>CAYVPT010000176.1:0-5818 GCA_964453865.1 uncultured Dehalococcoidaceae bacterium | reverse complement strand
AAGAAACCTTAAAAAGGCCGCGGACCTGGGCTATACTTTCTACGTGGGGCCGGAACTGGAATACTTCTACTTCAAACAAAAGAACGACGACCCCGGCTCTTACAGCACCGAGTTCCTCGACCAGGGCGGTTACTTCGACCTTACCGTGCGCGATGCCGCTATCGAGTTGAGGAGGGATACCGTTATTCAGCTGGAGAAAATGGGTATCGGCGTGGAGTATTCCCACCACGAGGTAGCCAACAGCCAGCATGAAATCGACATGAGGTATACGGACGCCCTGACCATGGCGGACAGCGTCATGACCTACCGCCTGGTGGTCAAAGAAGTAGCCCTGAAAAACGGCGTTTACGCCACATTTATGCCCAAGCCCGTCTTCGGTATCAACGGCAGCGGCATGCACGTTCATCAATCGCTGTTTAGGGGCGACCGTAATGCGTTTTTTGATGCTAAAGACGCCTATAACCTCTCCAAAGATGCCAAGGGCTATATCGCCGGTATTCTCAAGTATGGTCCGGAAATTACCGCCGTATGCAACCAGTGGGTCAATTCCTACAAGCGCCTCGTCCCCGGCTACGAAGCCCCCGTCTATCTCTCCTGGGCCAGGCGTAACCGCTCGGACCTCGTACGGGTGCCGGAGTACCGCCCCGGCCGCGAGAAAGCCACCCGCATCGAGTTCCGGTCGCCGGACCCCGCCTGCAATCCATACCTGTGTTTTTCGGTAATGCTGGCGGCGGGCCTGGACGGCATAAAAAACAATCTCCCGGTCCCCGACCCCATCGAGGAAAACGTCTACGAGATGAGCCCGGAAGAAAGAAAAGAGCGTAATATCGGGATGCTGCCCGGCAGCCTGGCGGAAGCTGTCCAGCTCGCCGAAAACAGCGCTATCATGCGCGAGGCTCTCGGCGAGCATGTTTTCAAATCCTTCATCGAGAACAAGAAAAGGGAGTGGGACGAATACCGCACCCAGGTAACCGAGTACGAACTCAAGAAATGCCTGCCGATAATGTAGTTGAGGACGGCTATGACTGAGTGGCATGATACCCGCCGTCTTCGCATCGGCATGGGACAGATAAACTCGACGGTTGGTGATTTTACAGGCAACCAGCGTAAAATCATCAAAGTGATTAAAGAAGCCAAATCTTCGGGCGTGGATATACTCACCTTTCCCGAGCTCGCTATTTGCGGCTACCCGCCCGAAGACCTTCTTTTCAAGCCGCAGTTTATTGCCGACAATCTGCGGGCGCTGGAAAAGGTCATTGCCGCCTCCACGGGGATTACACTGGTCGTCGGTCTGGTTGATGCCAACCAGGATATATACAACGCGGCGGCGGTTATCCATGACGGCAGGCACGTAGGCACCTACCACAAGATATTTCTCCCTAATTACGGCGTCTTCGATGAAAACCGCTACTTCCGCGCCGGCGACGCCTGCCCGGTCTATACTATCGCCGGTATCAACATCGGAATTAATATCTGCGAGGATATCTGGCATGAGTCGGGACCAGCCACGACACAGGCCTGTTCCGGCGCTGAAATTATCATCAATATCAGCGCTTCGCCCTACCATTTCGGCAAAGTTGATTACCGGGAACGCATGATTGCCACGCGCGCCGCTGATAACGTGGCTGTTCTGGTCTTTAATAACCTCGTCGGCGGCCAGGACGAACTCGTCTTCGACGGCAACAGCCTGATAATGGACGAGAGGGGACAGCTCATTGCCCGCGGCAGGCAGTTTGAGGAGGACCTTGTCATCGCTGACCTCGATATTGAAAATGTGTTCCGCACCCGCCTGCATGACCCGCGCTGGCGACAGGGAATGCTGCGCCGCCAGGACGAGGGATGGCGCCCATCTGAAATTATCGAAGTCTCGGAGAAACCCTTCGGTACCGATAAACCACCCTTGTCCCCCCGCAACATCGAAACACTCGACCCTGCTGCGGAAATTTATGAAGCGCTGGTTCTCGGCACACATGACTATATCACCAAGAACGGTTTCAAGAAGGTCTTAATCGGCCTTTCCGGCGGTCTGGATTCGAGCCTGGTCGCCGCCATCGCCGTCGATGCCCTGGGAAAGTCCAACGTCATCGGAGTGGCCATGCCTTCACGTTATTCGTCGGCGGGCAGTCTTTCAGACGCTAAAATACTTGCCGAAAAACTCGGTATCGAACTCTATACCATACCCATCGAGCCCGTCTTCCAGGCGTTTCTCGACTCTTTATCCGGGCCTTTCAAAGGCAGGGAGTCAGACACCGCCGAGGAAAATATTCAAGCCCGCATCCGCGGTACGCTTTTGATGGGGCTTTCAAACAAGTTCGGCTGGCTGGTGCTGGCCACCGGTAATAAAAGCGAGATGGCCACAGGATATTCCACCTTATACGGCGATATGGCCGGGGGTTTTGCCGTGATTAAAGACGTGCCCAAGACGATAGTCTATAAGCTCGCCGGTTTCCGCAACCGGAGGGCCGGATTCGACCTTATTCCTGACGCGATTATAAATAAGGCGCCCTCCGCCGAACTGCGTCCCGACCAGGCGGACACGGACTCTCTGCCCCCTTACGAAGTGCTCGACCCTATTCTTACCGCCTATGTCGAAGAGGATAAAAGCATCGAGCAGATTGTAGCTGCCGGCGCCGATGAAAAGGTCGTCCGGCATACCGCCAGGCTGGTGGACACCAGCGAGTACAAGCGGCGGCAGGTGCCACCGGGTGTAAAAATAACCCCCCGCGCCTTCGGACGCGATAGAAGACTCCCCATCACCAACCGCTTTAAAAAAGACTAGTCTCCCCACCCACCCCCTCGTGTGTCATCTATTCCCACCCGACCGCCCTCGCACCATCAACTGCTTAGCTCATAGTGTCTCCGCCACCCCCAGCGGGGCGTCTAAGAGGTGCGAAGCCCCTCTTTCAAACAATTCCCCCTTCCCTTCACCAACCCTCAAGGGAAGGGGATTCATCCTGAAGGTTCACCCTGAAGGGACACAGGGATATAGGTTCAACTGAAAAGGGGAGACAAGGGGGTTAGTAAAAATAGTCACCCGGATGCAAACAGAACCTATCTCCAACTTGGTGCTTCCTCAACCGCGTGGTATAATAACCAGAAAGAATTTCCGGAGATACCATGGACCAGCCCATCGGGGCCGATGCCGAGAACAAGCTAATAGCCATCCTTAAAGTGCTGAGCGAGTCATCCGCGCCGCTCGGGTCGATTACCATCGCCCGGAGACTGGAGCAGGAGGGCGTCTTTCTCAGCGAGCGAGGCGTCAGATACCACCTGAAAATAGCCGACGAACGCGGCTTTACCGAGCCCGGCGGACGTGACGGACGGACGCTTACTCCCAGAGGCAGGCAGGAGGTCAAGGAAGCGCTGGCTTCGCAACAGCTGGGGCTGGTGCGCGATAAACTGGAACTACTGGCCTATCAGACGACCTTCGACCCGGAAAAACGCACCGGACAGCTGGCCATTAATACCTCCATCATCGATAAAGGCAGGTTTAAAAAAGCCCTGGCCGCCATGAAGGACGCTTTCAAAGCCGGTTTTTGCGTCAGTGAGCTGGTAGCCACCGGAGCGGAAGGAGAAAAACTCGGTTCGGTAGTAGTACCCGAAGGTAAAATCGGCCTGGCTACGGTCTGCGGCGCTTCCATCAACGGTGTTCTCCTCAAGGCCGGGGTGCCCACGGAGTTCAAATTCGGGGGAGTTCTGGAAATCAGGGATAACCGGCCGAGACGCTTCGTGGCTATTACCGAGTACGCCGGTACGTCCACCGACCCGTCAGAGCAGTTTATCCAGGCGAAGATGACCAGCGTCAACGAGGCTTCCCGCACCGGGAGCGGCAAGATACTGGGCGCCTTCCGCACCATACCAGCGCCGGCCAGGGAAGTCGTCGAAGAGATGAGAGTAAAACTCAAAGCTGCCGGTATCAATGGTATTTACAGCCTGGGCGATACCAGCGAGTCGCTATGTCAGATTCCGGTAGCCCTTAATAGAGTGGGTATAATTCAAATCGGCGGATTGAATCCGGTAGCCGCAGCCGTCGAGGCCGGAATAGAAATCGAAAATATCGCCGAGAGCGGGATGATAAACTTCGAGCAACTTAAGAGTTACCGAGAACTTATTCGGTCGTCATGAAACGGCCGGACTCCCCAAGGCTTTTCTCATCATTTTCAGTATAGTTTCTTCGTTATTAGCATGCTCTTCAATCGCCTGAAGAAGACGATTTATCGTCTCCTGGATACCCGTTTTCCTGGAAAGCAACTCCTGCCGGTCCAGCCCTTCCAGTTTGATTTCGGCTACGGTTTCTTTCGCTTTCCGAATTTGCCCGGCTATCTCCTGATGCTCAAAAACTATAGCTTTCATCAACTGTGGACCGAATAACGACGGCAGTTCCTTTTCTTCAAAGCTGAAATGGTTCTTCAAACCCTGCTCCAGAGCGTTCAATGCCTGGATTATCCGATCCTGCTTTACCGTCAACTCACCGGTCGGACTCTGCGTCAGGCCGGAGTAGGCGTTCCGAAGTATGAATAAAGCCTCGACATCGGTCAAGGAATCCCCGGTGAGCCTGATATTCTCCCTGATGTCATGATGTTCCGCGATCGTTTTTTCAATGATGTTTTCTGTTTCAGCCATGATACACCTCCCTCTCCTACTTCTGTGTCTTTTTCACATAAACCCTGGTTTCTCCGCCCGCCTCCTCTATCCCGAGGCACTCATTCCCCGTGGTCTGGCACCAGGCCGGCATGTCCTGCTTGATACCCTTGTCGTCGGCAATTACTTCAAGCACTTCGCCCACCTTGAGTTCTTTCATTTTTTGGGCGGTTTTCACAATGGGCATGGGACAGTACAATCCCACGCAGTCCAGACTTTTATCTGCCTTCATATCTCTCTCCTCAGAGATTGTTTAGAATGTCATTCTCGGGCTTGACCCGAGAATCCAGCCACCCTTACCCCTGGATTCCAGCTGGAGTCTACCCCGTACGCCGATACGGGGCTGGAATGACTTTTATCTCACTTTAAAGAAGATATGCTTGATTGAAGGGATAAAGATATCGGGAGCGGGGAAACCGGATATATATTAAAGGCGGTGAGGAGTTATTCTATAATACGGTCTTGAAGACTCCTGTACGCCATACCGACTTGAACGCTCATGACGGTACTTTCTTCTTCTGTTGTTCTACGAGGTCCTGTAGCGTCGTCGACCCGAGCACGCCGTCCATGGCTTCTTTCAGTCGACTCCAGACATCCCGGGCAGCGCAGGCCTCTGACCGGTCGCATACCTCCGGATTATCGACACATGCTACCGGAGCCGTCGGGCCTTCCAGTAATTGCGTGATTTCTATCAGTTTTATGTCCCCGGGCTTTTTAGCCAGGGAAACGCCACCCCTGGGGCCTTTGGTACTGCGCAGAATCCCTCCGGCGATTAAAGGAGCTATCAGATGTTCGAGGTACGGTAATGAAATCTGCTGCTGTCGGGCAATATCTTTTAAGAAAACCGGCTCTTCTCCCTTATGCAGGGCCAGTTCCAGGAGAGCCCTGGTCCCGTAGCGTGTCCTGGTAGTGAGTTTCATCGGCCTACCTCGTACTAAACAGATTGTTGACTGTTTCTGTCAACATAGTAAACAATAGCATTATTAACGATGCCGTGTCAATACCTCACAGCATTCGGTTTCCTTGCCCATAATATGATTAGCTGTTAGAATGAGAATGCTTCATTTTTCCAATAGAAAATCGTTGTCACTCTTTGACATCCGAGTTCAGGAGGACAATGTGACGACACCCTCCCAGTCTAGAGTAACCGGCATGCTGGCAATATACGCCAAACTGG